>CAYMTH010000343.1:0-3176 GCA_964393235.1 uncultured Solibacteraceae bacterium
GCGTCCGCCTCCGCAACATCGTCACCGGCGAGTCCTACGACCGGCCGGTCGACGGCTTCTTCGTCGCCATCGGCCACGTGCCCAACACGAAGTTCCTCGGCAACCAGATCACGCTCGACGAGGACGGCTACATCGTTTCCCAGGGCGGCGCCCGCACCAATATTCCCGGCGTATTCCACGCCGGCGACGTGCAGGACCGTGTCTACCGCCAGGCGATCACCGCGTCCGGCGCCGGCTGCATGGCCGCCATCGAAGTCGAACGCTTCCTCGAGCACGAAGGCCACTAAAACCCGGCCCGCGCGGCGGCGTCAGTTCGCCGCCGTGCGCTGCCGCTTGTAGGGCTCTTTCAGATACTTGGCCGCTTCCTCCTGCGCGCCTTGCGTGTTGTCGCGCGTGCGCACGGCCAGATTGTATTCGTTCACGGCGCGCTCGCGCTGGCCGGTGATGTCGCAGATCTTCCCGAGGTTGATGTGCGCCCAGACCTCGGTCCACTTCGGCTCCCGATCCCCGTCGAGCACCGCGCGGCACTCGTTCGCCGCCGACTGATAGTTGTTCTGCAGGAAGAAAATGTCGGCCACGCGATAGTGCGCCAGCGAGCTGTTGCGGCTCACCTCGAGCGCCTTCTGGAACTCCTTCAGCGCCTCGCCGTGTTCGCCGATCTCGGTGAACATCTCGCCGCGCCGGATCGCCACCGAAACCCGCATCTGGCTCGACATGCGCAGCACCCGCAGGTTCGGATCGATCTCCACCTTCTTCGGCTTACCGAACGTCTCGACGACGAACTCGGAAGACGGCCCGGCCACTTCCACGCGCTTGAACTCCGGATTGCCTTCCGTCTCGATCTTCAAATCGACCGGCATGCGGAACGTGTCGAGGTCCTGCTGGATCTTCCCCATGATGCGGAAGCCCTTGTTCGTGCGGTAGACGGTGAACTCCAGCTTGAACTGCGGCGCCCCGCTCGACTCGATCCACTGGATGAAAAAGAACCCGAGATCCTGCCCGGCCAACTCCGACGCCAGCTTGCTCACATCGTCCGTGCTGACGCCCTTGTTCGCGAACCGCTCCGGAATCGCCTTCAGGAACGCCTTGAAGTTGTCCTCGCCCAGCACGTTGCGCAGCATCTGGTACACGGCCGCGCCCTTGGCCGCCGTCGTCGCCCAATACTCAGGCGAATAATCTTCCAGCCGCCCCGCCTGAATCAGCGGCGGATTGTCCACCGTCAGCGCCTCGACGTAGGTGTCGCGGACTTCGGTTTCCAGAGTGTCCGCCGTCGCCGTCTTCTCCGTATACAGCAGCTCCGCGTAGCGCGCCATGCCGTTCGTGATCCAGAGGTGATTGCGGCTCGCCGGCGAGGTCAGAACCCCGTACCAATACCGCGCCAGCTGATTCGCGAGCAGCTTCGGATTCGCCTCTTTCCCGATCGCCCGCGGCGACAGGAACAGCATGCCCGGCGCGGCGTACCCGTTCGGCGCGCCCTCGCCGGTTTCGACCAGCACCAGGCTCGACGACGGCGCCAGGCCGAACTGCGCCGACAACAAACCCATCACCTTGCCCGTTTCCTCGGCCCACGAATCCGCCGCGGCCTCCGCCTCGCCCCGGAAATAGATCAGCGAGTTCACGCCGCCGGTGGAGATCTTCTTCCCTTCCCCGGTCACGATGGCCAGACTGCCGCCGAAGCCCGGCGAGGCGAACGAACACGTCGTCGTCACCTTCCCGCCCTCGGCCTTGGTCGATTCCAGCCCGCCGCTGACCACCTTGAACCCGTCCGGCACCGTGATCGCGAACTCGGACTTGTACCGGTCGGCCGTGTAACCCGCCACTGGGAACCACCGCGCCGGGTACATCAGGTAGGAGCCCTCCGGCTTCAACGCCGCGAACTGAATGCCGTAGACCGGCGACTCCTCCTCGCCCGTCAGCTTCCCTTCGTACTGAATAACGACTTCCCGCTCGGTCCCCTTCGCCATCGGCGGGTCGAGCGTCAGCTTCACCGAGAAGTCCTGCGAACTGCGCTGCGCGTCGACACGGCCGCCTTCCGCGTTCGTCACGCCGATCACCGTCATCGCGTTGTGCAGATCGAACGTCGCCTGGCTGATGCGGTCGTCCACCGCCCGGAACCGCACCCGCGCCTTCGCCGCCAGCGATTGCGTCCGCGGATTCACCTCCGCCGCCACCCGGATCTCTTCGACGTCGATCCGCCCGGACGCGGCCCGGCCCTGGCCCATCGCCCCTGCGGGCGCCAGCAGCCACCCGGCAAACCCTATCGCGAACGCTACGATCTCTCTGCGCATCTGCTTTCGTCCACTCTTCAAAATCGGGATTTACACCTGGGAAAGAAACCGCGCCGCCAGCAGGTCCGCCGCCCGCGCGATCGGATCCCGGTCGCCGCGAAGCTTCTCCTGCAAGGTGCCCAGCTCTGTCCGCATAGCCGTCTGCGCGGCCTTGTCTTTCAATAATCGCAGAGCTTCCGCCGCCAGCCCCGGCCCATCCCCTTCATTCTGCATCAGTTCGGGTACGATCCGGCGTCCGGCGACAAGGTTCACCATTGTGAAAAACGGCACGTCCACCAACCAGCGGCCCAGCTTCCAGGAAACCGGTGAAACCTTGTAGAAAGTTACCATCGGTGTCCCCATCAGCGCGGCTTCCATAGCAACCGTTCCGCTGGCGGCAAGTGCAAGGGTGGCATGGGCGATTGCGTCCCATGTTTCCCCTTCAACAATTTGGATGGATGCGCGCGAAATCCGTTCCCGAAAAGTTGATGCGGGAAACAGGCGATCGTACCGGTCCCCCACGCGGGCCAGAAATCCCGCCGGCGCCGCCCAGACCACCGAGGCGTCCACCTCCGCCCGGATCCGCTCCACCGCGTCGATCACCGCCGGCATGTGCCGCCCCACCTCGCCCAGCCGACTGCCCGGCAACAGCGTCAGCAGCGGCTTGTTCGCGTCCAGCCCGTGCCGGCGCAGGAACTCCTCCCGGGTCATCGACGGCCCCGCCATCCACGCCAGCGGATGGCCGATAAAGGTGGCCTGCGGCATCCCGTGCGCATGGAAGAAATCGGGTTCGAATGGAAAAATGCACAACAGCTCGTCGATGATCTTCTTCATCGTCTTCACCCGGCCCTTCCGCCACGCCCAGACCTGCGGCGCCACGAACTGCACCCGCCGCGGCCGCCAGTTGTG
>CAYMTH010000343.1:3186-6115 GCA_964393235.1 uncultured Solibacteraceae bacterium
ACCGGTATCCCCCGCTTCTTCGCCTGCGCCGCCACGCGGAAGTGAAAGTCCGGGCTGTCGGTCAGAATCGCCACACGCGGGCGCCGCTGCTCCATCGCCCGCACCAGTTTCCGGAACTCTCCGTAAATCCGGGGCAGATGCTCCAGCACCTCCACCAGGCCCACCACCGCCAGGCTCTCGGACTCGACCACCGCTTCCACGCCCGCCGCCCGCATCCGCGGTCCCGCGCAGCCGAAAAATCGCGCCTGCGGATACCGCCGCCGCAATTCCTCCACCAGCTTCGCCGCATAAAGATCCCCGGATGCTTCCCCGGCCGAGATCAGGATTTCCAAAGGTTCCAAAGCCTCAGTCTACAATGCGCCGGGCTCCCGGCCGTAATTGATAGAATTGGAAGAGTCTTCAATGCCTTCACCCACAGACGTCGCCGGACTGAATAAAACAAAGCTCCACCTCGGCGATTTCGCCCAGCGCTTCCACCGGGACGCCACCGCCTTCGGCCCCGTCTTCTCCTACTACGCGGCCGCCGTGCCCTTCTCCGCCGAGGAGGTCCGCGACTTCGTCGAAGAACCCGTCCTAGCCCTCCCGCACCGCATCCTCACCGGTCTCGGCAAGATCGTCATCCTCTTCGTTCCCTTCCTCGAACGACCCACCCCTGCCGCTCCGCCCGCCGGCAACGGCAAGCGCGCCGCCGCCGAAAAAGCCCCCGACTTCGACCCGCGCGAAACCCTGGTCGCCATGGACCCGCCCGCGCCCGCCAACCGCATCCCCGTCGCCTACCTCGCCCCGGCCAACCCCGACGAACCCCACATCTTCGCCTTCGGCGTCCAGGACGTCGACTCGAGCGACTACCACTACAACTTCTTCCACTCCATCGCCCGGCTCGTCTTCTACACCCAGCCCGACGCCGTCCTCGCCGGCTACCGCCTCCTGCTGCGCGACGAACTTAAAAATCGCGTCCACGGCGAGGTCGACGACGCCTCCTGGAAGGCAAAGCTCGATCTCCTCAAGAAAGAGTCCGGCATCCGCGGCGAATCGAAACTGTTCGTCGAATACGCCGCCGCCAGCTACATCGACACCCTGACGCTCTACCTCCACGGCATTTGCTGTGACATCGACGTCGAACCCGGTCCGCGCCAGATCGCCAGCCGGCACTTGCGTAAACGCCTGCAGTTCCTGCAGTCCAACTTCCCCCAGCCCGAGGGCTACGCGGTTTTCCCTGAGGAGCTTAAGAATTAACTGACCCAAAGACCGCGCCCGATTGCGTCGATATGAGGGTGTGCGGTGTCTCTGGCTCAGCATCTGGTGCTCTTTTCTGGTGGGGGCCGCCCCGGCGATCAAGGTTTCTCCCGCTGCTCTGAACTTTTCCTATCAGGAGGGCGCAGCGACCCTGCCCGCGGCGCAGACTCTGGCCGTGTCGCCCGCCTCCGGCAGCGCGCCGATCCTCGTCGCCGTCAGTTCCGGCGGCAGCCAGTGGCTTACCTTCACACCCGTATCTGGCCGCACTTCGTTGTCGGTAAAGGTGTCGGTCAATCCGACCAGCCTGCCCATCGGGCAGTACAACGAGACGCTCACGCTCTCCGCGCCGGAAACCGGCACTGAGCCGTTGACGGTGCCCGTCACGCTGGTCGTCAAGGCCCCTCCGGCGGACATCCGGGTGACGCCCACGGCGCTGACATTTACCTACCGCCTCGGCGATCCTGCGCCCGGCTCGCAGAGCATCTACCTGACCACCACCGGCGGACTGCTGACTTACACGGCCGCCGCCACCGCGAAATGGTCCCGGGTGGCGCCCACCACCGGCGCCATCTTCCCCGGCTTCCGCACCGCCGTCTCCGTCACCGTCGACAGCGCCGACCTCGTACCCGGCACACAGAAGGGCACGGTAACCATCAGCGCACCGGACGCGTTGACCAAAACCACCACCGTCACTGTTAACTTCACCGTCCAGCCAGGCGTACCGGTCGCGTCCACCCTCTGGCCGCCGCGCATCATCCGCGGCGCTCCGGACAGCACCGTCACCATCACCGGGCAGCGCTTTTTTTCCGGTTCAGTGGTTAAGGCAGGCGCGACGACACTCAAAACCACCGTCCTCGGCCCCAACTCACTCACCGCCGTCGTGCCGGCCACGCTGCTGGCCACCGAGGCCACGCTGCCCATTACGGTCACCAATCCGGACCCCGGCGGCGGCACCTCCTCCGTCGTAAATCTGGCGGTGATCCCGCCCGGCCCGCTCGTCCTCGGCGTTGTCAACGCCGCTTCCCAGCGCACCGGCGCCATCGCGCCCGGCATGCTGTTCACCATCTACGGCTCTGGCCTCGGCCCCGACGCGCTTACCGCGTTCGATGGGCTCACGCCGCTCGTACCCACCATCATGGGCGGAACTCGTGTGCTGTTCAACGGCGTCGCGATGCCCGTCATCTACAGCTCCGCCACGCAGGTATCGGCCGCCGCGCCGTACACGCTGACGCCGAACTCCCCCGTGGCGATCGAGGTCGAATACGGCGGCATCCGGTCGACCGCGTTCAACGCCCTCTCGACGAGCCTCTCCCCTTCCCTATTCACCCTCTCCGGCACCGGTACCGGTAACGCCGCCGCCTTCCAGGTCGATACGGCGAAGAACGAGATCACGCAAAACAGTGAGAAGACCCCGGCCGGCAAAGGCCAGGTCTTGATGCTCTACGCCACCGGCATGGGCCCCACCATCCCCATCCCCATCGACGGCTTCGTCGCCGTAGAAGCCTCGGCAATGTCCATCCCGGAGGTCGCGGTCCTGCTCGGCGACACCGCCCTTGAAGTCCTCTACGCCGGCGTCGCGCCGGGCCTCATCACCGGCATCGTCCAGATCAACGCGCGCATCCCCGAAGGCGTGCCGACCGGAAAGCCCTTCCCGCTCACCGTCAAAGTCGGGACCGTCTCGCGCCCCACGCGC
>CAYMTH010000344.1:0-6082 GCA_964393235.1 uncultured Solibacteraceae bacterium
TTCTTGATGTCGGCGCCTGCCGTCTTGCGCGGGTGAACACCGGTGAGGAAGGTCGCCGCGGCGCGGGCGTGATCGCCCGGCCCGTCGCCGAGGGCGCGGCCCTGTACCTGCGCCAGGCCTGAGAGCAACAGCGTCTTTTCCTTCACCGGCGCGAGTGGGGCCAGAATGCGCGGCAGTTCATACGCCGCGCCCTCCGCCGCCGGCGTCCAGTGTTCCATGATGATGCCGTTCGGGACGTAGGTGAACACCATGCGCAGCGGAGCGGGCGCGTTGGAACGCGCGGGCGTCATGGCGTCCAGCGCCGGCAGCGCGATGGCGGCGCCAAGGCCGCGGAGAAGGGTTCGGCGGTTCATCGTCATGGTGGGGGGGCCTGCGAAAGATTATTACAGATTCCTCATGGGCTTGGGGCGCCGCGCGCGAAACGCGCTATGCTGATCTCTACCCGGGCCGCGTGCCGCCGGATGGCTCCCCGCCGAGCTGTTTCTTTCGACAGGGACTCCATGCGCATCACGCGACGTGAACTGCTCGCCGCGACGGCCGCCGCGCCGCTCGCCTCCGCCGCCCCGGCCGGCCTCGCCCCGGGCTCCATCCGCTTCAAGTGGATCCACGGCTCCATCTGCGCCGCCACCAACCGCGACCCGCGGATCCAGACCGTGGCCTACAACGCCGACACCATCCTGATGCGGGAAAACGTCTGCATCCACTGGGAAGCCCCGTTCACCTATCTGCTCGCCGGCGCGCGGGGCGCGCTGCTCATCGACACCGGCGCCACCCCCGAGCCCGAGTATTACCCGCTGCGCAAGACCGTCGACGGCCTGCTGCGTCGCCTCGCTTCCCTCCGCGGCCTCCCCGATCTCCCGCTCACCATCGTCCACACCTCCGCCGAGGACGTGGCGCAGAACCAGGGCGCCGCGCAGTTCCGCGGCCGGCCCAACACCACCTTCGCCGCCAAACCCGGTGACATCGACCTCGGCGATCGCACCGTCACCGTCCTTTCCACCCCCGGCACGCACAAGGACGGCCTCACCTTCTACGACCGCAAAACCGGCCTGCTCTTCACCGGCGACCTGCTGATGCCCGGCCGCCTCCTCATCGCGAACGACGCCGACTATATCGCCTCCCTCGAACGCCTCCGCGACTTCGCCGCTCAAAACCCGGTGAAATGGCTGCTCGGCGGGCACATCGAGATGTCCACGACCCCCGGTGTGCAGTACTCCACGCGCACCACCTTCAAGCCCAACGAACACGTCCTGCAACTCGAACCCGAGGCCATCGGCGAGGCGCTCGAGCATGCCCGCCGCCTCCGCGGCCGCGAAGAGGTGGCCATCCGCGCCGAGTTCATCCTGTTCAACCGCGTCGGCCCCAACGAGCGCGGCAACTGGCCCGCCGACCTGCCCCGCGTCCCCCAAGCCGCCTTCATGCTGAGGTAACCCGCCATGCCCACCATCGACTTCGCTTCCCAGCTTCCCGCCAAAGGGACCTTTCCCGCTAAGTGGATCCACGGCTCCAAGTCCCTGCTCGATAACAACGACCCGCCCGTGCAGGTCCACTGGTACAACCCGCACACCGTCATCATGCGGGAAAACAAAGCCTATAACTACGAGGGCGCGTTTCTCTATCTCTACTTCGGCAACGACCGCGCGATTCTGCTCGACCAGGGCTCCACCGCCTCGCCCGCCGAGTGGCCGCTGCGGCGGATGGTCGACGAGTGGAAACGGCGCAACGGCAAGGGCGACGACTACGAACTCGTGCTCGCCTTCAGCCACCTGCACGGCGACCACTACGCCGCGCAGAATCAGTTCCTCGACCGTCCCTACACGCGCATCATGGGCCTCACGCATGAGGAGATGGTCGGCTTCTGGGGAATGACGAAGTACCCGGAGCAGCGCGTGACGTTCGACTTAGGCGGCCGCGAGCTCTGGGTGTGGGGCAACCCCGGCCACATCGACAGCGAGTTTGCCTATTACGACCGCTACACCCAGATCTTATTCACGGGCGATATGTTCTACCGCGGCCGTTGTTACATCGGGAACTTCCAGCTCTGGATGCAGAGCATGCGCCGGCTGATCGAGTTTGTCGACGCTCATCCGGTGACGCACATCGTCGGCTGCCACATCGAAATCAGCGAGTCCGGCGAGGACTATCCGCGCGCGACCACCTACCAGCCCGACGAACCCCCGCTGCAGATGGACGTGGCGACGCTCCGGCGCACCTGGGCCTTCGCGCAGACGATCACCAAGCCCGGCATCTACTTCACCGGCGACGTCTATCTGTGCAACCAGACGCGCGGGCTGACGACCATCGACCGCAACCCGTACGTCTACTAGCGCGGCACGGTGAGCGTGGCCGCGTGCAGGTCGGCGAACTCGCCCTCGCGTTCGGTGAAGTACAGGTACTTGCCGTCCGGCGTGACGCTCATGCCGAAGTTGACCCGGCGCGGGAACTCGTAGATGAGTTTTCCGTCCCCTCCGGAATAGGGCCGGAAGAACAGCCCGGACTTCTTCCCGGCCGGCCGGACATAGTAGAGCCCGCGCGGGCCCGTTGCGAAGACGCGCCGCGTGAGCATTTCGGGGACCACCGGCGTCATCGGGCCTCCGCCGGCCGGCAGCGACCAGATGCCGACGCGTTCGCGGAACGGCGCGAAGAACAGCGTCTTTCCGTCCGGGGATTGAAACAGCCGTCCGCGGGCATCCGGCGCCAGCACGCGGGAAGCGCCGGTGGCGAATTCGTAGCGGGACAGCGGGCCTTCGACGGCCTGCGCCCCGCCCGCGAAGTGGTAAATGGCGTCCCCTGCGGCCGCCCACAGGATGCCGCGGCCGGCGCCCGGAATCAGCCGGTCCCGGCTCGGGTCCTCGCGGTGGACCATGCGGGTTTCCGCCCCGGCGATCGTGCGGAATCCATAGCCGACCCACTGCGAGTCGGGCGACCAGAACGGCTGCAGGTCCATGTTCGGCGGCAGGTTGGTCAACTGCACCGGGTTGGATCCGTCCAGATCCGTCCGCCAGATCTGCTGTTCGCCGCCCCGGCTCGACGCAAAGGCGAGGTAGTGGCCGTCGGGAGAAACGGCGGGCTCTTCGTCGGTCCGCGAACTGGTGATGACCGGTTCCTGCCGCAGCACCTGGTCGCCGGAGGGGGAAAACGTCAGCCGGTGAATATTGTCGTCGGAGCGCGAACGGCTGATGACCACGCGCCGCGAGGCCGCGCGGTAGGCGACGCGATCGATCCCGAGGCCAGCCGCGTCGATCGCGGCCGGGGGCAACTTCGACGTGGTGTCGAGCACCCACAGGCGCCGGTCGGTAGGCGAGCCGCCAGCAAACAGCACCAGTTTCTCGTCGATCCAGACGGGCGAAACGATGTTGATCATCGCCGGGCCCACGGGGCGCGCCTGGCCTTCGGATTGAACCATCAGGCGGGCCCCGGCGCCTCCTTCCTCGCGGACGAAGATCAGTTGACGTCCGCTGGGCGAATACTGGGGAGCCATGTCCTTAATGCCGGGCTGCGGCTGGGTGAGGTCCGTCCATTCCCCAGTGGTGAGATCGTACCGGGCCACGACGAACGTCCCCGGAGAGAAGCGGTACTCGGCGGCTATGATCGCCGTCCCGTCCGGGCTCCACGCGAGGCCATCGAACCGGCCTTCCGCCAGTTGCTGCTCTGTGCTGCCGCCAACCGGCAGCAGGATGATGGCGTTCTTGCCCACCCCGAGATCCCGCACGAAGGCGAGACGTGTCCCGTCCGACGAACAGGCCAGCGCCGCTTCCCGCATGCCGCTTTGGGTCACCCGGACCGGGTCGGACAGCCCGGGACCGACCTTCCAGATGTTCGCCTCGCCGCCGGACGGAGGCTGCCAGGTGAAGAAGAGCGTCTCGCCGCAGAACGTGGGCGCTTCCTCCTCGCCCGGGATGGCGGTGACGGGTTGTGGAATCGACAGCGAAACGGCCGGCGCCGGAGTGACCGGGTGAAACGCCCAGAACAGCGCGGCGGCGGCGAAGGCGGCGGCCGCGAAAACCGGCGCCAGGCCCGGTTTCGGGATGCGCGGCGGGATGGTGGCCGCCGGCGGACGCCGCGCGGGATTAGGGTCGGTGAGCGCGGCGATCAGCCGCTGCCAGGAGTGCGGGATGGGCGGCTCCACCATTTCCCGCACCAGCACCCCGAGCGCGTGCACGTCGGCCGCGGCCGTCGGGCTGCCTTGCGCGAACTCGGGCGCATGGTACGGCGTCGAACCCAGCGAGGCGAACGGATAGGACTGCCCGGCACGCTTGGCGATGCCGAGCCCCCGAATCGCCTCCAGCTCGGGTGCTCTCGAATAATGTTTTCCGGGCGCAGGTCCAGGTGCAGCACCCCCGCCTCGTGGGCCGCGGCCAGCGCCGCGGCCAGCCGGCGCGCCAGCCGCCCGGCCTGCTTCGGCGACAGCTTCGATTCGTCCAGCCGCTCGGCGAGGGTCGGCCCGGCTATGTAGCGGGTGACCAGATACAGCCGCCCGGACAGCAGCGTGCCGGCGTCGGTGACCGAGGCGATTCCCGGATGGTCGATGCGCGCGAGCGCGGCGATTTCGTTGCGCAGCGCGGCGTCGTCGAAGACTCCGTGGCGCAGAATCTTCACCGCTACCGGCTTGCCGCCGAGCAGCGTGTCGCGCGCCTTGAACACCGACGCCGAGCCGCCGTGTCCGAGCGGCTCCTCCAACTGGTAACGGCCGCCGATCAAATCGCCGGGCAGGGGATCGGCATTCGGCGGCATGCCGATGGCAGGCTGCTCAAGAAACGCGCCCGCGTCCTCGGACAGGCTCACCAGCAGCGATACCTCCCGGCGTACGTGCGGCGCTCCCGCCGTCACCGCATCGATGAACGCGGGCCGTTCCCGGACGGGAAGGGCGAGGGCGGCGGCTAGGGTGTCTTTTACGCGTTGACGGTCCTCGGCGGTCATCCAGCGAGGCGCTCCCGTCGGTCGGCCCCGCCTATCTGGGCGTACAGCCAGAGACGCGCCCATGCCCAGTCGCGCTGAGCGGTCATGACGGAGATGTTGAGGATGCCGGCGATCTCTTCCATCGACAGGCCGCCGAAGAAGCGCAGCATCACCACGGTCTGCGCACGCCGGTCGACGGCGCCGAGCCGGTCGAGCGCCTGATCGACCATCAGAATCTGTTCGAGGTCCGGCGTGCCGGGCGCCTCGGCCGGGAACGGCTGCGAGGTGCGCTTCAGCGCCAGCTTCTGACGCGCGTGCGACGTCAAGATATGCCGCATCTGCCCGACCGCCAGGTAGAAGAAATGTTCAGAGCTCTGGATTTCCACATTCTCGAGGCCAAGAATGCGCAGTACCGCCTCATGCACGACGGCGGTCGGCTGCAGGGTGTGGTTGGGTCGCTCGCGCGACATGAACCCGGCGGCAATCCGCCGCAGTTCGGGATAGACTTTTTCCACCACCTCGTCGATGTACATTTGTCCTACTTCCGAGAGTCTACAAGGTAGCATAAAGGCATACCGCATCGGGACCGCCGGCCGGAGCGGTTAATGTATAACGCCGAAACCGCCGATAGAAGGGCAACATGGCGAAAGAGTCCGGCAATCTCGGGACCCTGGCGCAATTCAACCTCCTCATGGAAGAGTTGTTGCGCGGGGGGCTGGCGCGTACTACATACCGTCCGTGGGAGATCGCAATCCTGCTCGATCTTGAGGCCTGCCGCCTCCGCGGCGCGGCCAAGATGAGGGCGCTGCGGGAGTACCAGGATGCCGTGCAGGCCGAACTCGAAGCCGGCGCGGCCGAGCCGACGCCCTTCGCCGTGTTTCTCGAACGCCGCATGGGCATAGTGGTGCGCAAGCCGGCGGCGAGCGAGGACGCCGGGCCGGACGCCAAGAAGAAGGTGAACTAACGCACCCGGGCGGCGAGGTAGCGCGTCAGGCCGCCGACCGAGTTGAGCTGGCCGTAGTCGGACTCGGGGATCTCGACGCCGAGCTGCTGGTGCAGGCCGATGAGCAGGTTGAGGAAGTCGAACGAATCGATTTCGAGCGACTCTCGCAGATTGGCGTCGGGCGGAATGGCGCGCGGGTCGGCATCGGGCGCGATCGTGCGAAGGACGGTGCAGATGGTG
>CAYMTH010000345.1:0-6076 GCA_964393235.1 uncultured Solibacteraceae bacterium
GACGCCGTCCCCGCCTCCGCCAGGCTCAGCTGGTGCACCCGCCCCAGCAGCGCCGGCAGAAAGGAAGCCATGGCGTACATGTTGAAGTTCAGAAACACCCCGGAGGCGATGATCCACCACAGCGTCGGAATCTTCAACAACTGCCACGCCGGCGTCCCTGCCCCCTGTCCGCTCTCCTGCCGCCGCTCCCGCACCATCCCCAGCGCCGGCAGCAGCAGCAGCGCCGGCAACGCCGCTGTCACCATCGCCGCCCGCCACCCCCACGCCTGCGCGATCGGCCCGCCGCAGAAATAACTCATCGCCCCGCCCACCGGAACGCCCAGCATGAACAGCGCCAGCACACGCGCCCGCCGCTCCGGCGGAAACAGGTCCCCCAGCCACGACGTCCCCGCGGGCGCGCACACCGCCTCCCCGATCCCCACCCCCAGCCGCGTCACCACCAGCCACGGAAACGACTGCACCAAACCGCCCATCGCCGTCATCGACGCCCACACCGCCAACCCCGCCACCAGCAGCCGCCGCCGGCTCCAACGGTCCGCCACCAGCCCGATCGGCACCCCCACGATCGCGTACACCCAGATGAATGCGCTCCCCATCAACCCGAGCTGCGTATCCGTCAGCCCGAACTCCCGCCGCATCGGCTCGGCCAGCGCCCCGATTATCTGCCGGTCGTAGAAATTCAGTATATTGATCGCAAACAGCACGACCACGGTGAAGATAACCGTTCGGTCTCGCATAGATTGAAGTCCGGCGATCCTATCACATTGGTGACCCAGGTCACTGCCGCCCGGCCCGCGCCCTGCCAAACTTGCCGTCAAAGGAGATTCCATGAAGAAACTCTGGATGAGTTTTGCCGCGCTGCTCATTGTGTCGTTCTCCATCCTCGGATGGATTGGCACACGTATCTACCAGGAAATGCCCCCGATCCCGGACAAGGTCGTACAGACCGGCGGTGGCGAAGTATTCGCGTCCGGTGAAGTAGGCAGGGGGCAGAACGTCTGGCAGTCCCTCGGCGGCATGCAGGTCGGCTCAATCTGGGGGCATGGCTCCTACGTCGCGCCCGATTGGACCGCCGACTGGCTGCACCGCGAAGCCATGTTCGTCCTCGAAGAATGGTCTTCACTCGATTTCCAGCGCCCCTACGCGCAGCTCAGCACCGAGGACCAGTCCCGCCTCCAGGGCCGCCTCCAGCAACTCTACCGCTCCAATCAGTACGAGGCGTCCAATAACCTCATCCGCGTCGAACCCGTCCGCGCCCGCGCCATCGAAAAGTGCATCGAACACTACTCGCAAGTCTTCCGCAACGGGAACGTCAACTACGCCATCCCGCCCGGAACCGTCTCCACGCCCGCCCGCATGCGGCAGCTCTCCGCCTTCATCTTCTGGTCCGCCTGGTCCGCCGCCGCCAACCGCCCCGGCGAAAACTACTCCTACACCAACAACTGGCCGCATGAGCCTCTGCTCGGCAACCGCCCCACCGGCGATTCCGTCATGTGGACCGGCGTCTCCATCATCATGCTCCTCGCCGGCATCTGCGCCATGGTCTGGTGGTACGCCTCGCAAAAGGAAGTCGACGACCACGGCCCGCTCGCCACCGCCGATCCCCTCGGCGACTGGAAATCCACCCCCTCCCAATCGGCCACCCTCAAGTATTTCTGGGTCGTCTCACTCCTGATCCTCGTGCAGATCCTCGTCGGCGTCGTCACCGCTCACTACGGCGTCGAAGGCGACGGCTTCTTCGGCATCAAGCTCAACGACATCCTCCCCTACGCCGTCTCCCGCACCTGGCACGTCCAGCTCGGCATATTCTGGATCGCCACCGCCTGGCTCGCCGCCGGCCTCTTCATCGGCCCGCTCGTTTCCGGCATCGAACCGAAGTTCCAGCGCCTCGGCGTCAACGTCCTGTTCGGGGCGCTGCTCGTCATCGTCGTGGGTTCGTTATCCGGCCAGTGGATGAGCGTCATGAACCGCCTCGACGACGCGACCAGCTTCCTGTGGGGCCATCAGGGCTACGAATACGTCGACCTCGGCCGCGGCTGGCAGATCCTCCTCTTCGTCGGCCTGCTGATCTGGTTCGCCCTCGTCCTCCGCGCCGTCCTGCCCGCCCTCAAGAACGCAGGCGAATCGAGCCACCTGCTCTGGCTCTTCCTCATCTCCGGCGGCGCCATCGGCCTGTTCTACGGCGCCGGCCTCACCTGGGGCCAGCACACCCACCTGTCCATCGTCGAATACTGGCGCTGGTGGGTAGTCCACCTCTGGGTGGAAGGATTCTTTGAGGTCTTCGCCACTACCGTCATCGCCTTCTTCTTCGCCCGGCTTGGCCTCATCAAGCCGCTCTTCGCCGCGCGCTCGGCGCTGCTCTCTGCGGCCATCTACCTCTCCGGCGGCATCATCGGCACCTGCCATCACCTCTACTTCTCCGGCACCCCGACCGTCGCCATGGCCTGGGGCTCGGTCTTCAGCGCCCTCGAAGTGGTGCCGCTCACCCTCGTCGCCTACTCCGCCCTCGATGACCTCCGCCGCGGCAAGCTCACCACCTGGGCCCTTCGCTACCAGTGGCCCATCTACTTCTTCGTCGCCGTGGCCTTCTGGAACATGGTGGGCGCCGGCCTGTTCGGCTTCATGATCAACCCGCCCATCGCGCTCTACTTCATGCAGGGACTCAACACCACGCCCCTGCACGGCCACGCCGCGCTGTTCGGCGTCTACGGCATGCTGGGCATCGGCTTGATGCTTGTCTGCCTCCGCGCCATGCAGCCCGGCGCGCACTGGCGCGAGAACTGGCTCAAGTTCGCCTTCTGGACCATGAACGGCGGCCTGTTCGCCATGTGCGTCGGCAGCCTCCTCCCCGTCGGCCTCCTGCAAACCAAGGCCAGCGTCGAGCACGGCTACTGGTACGCCCGCAGCATCGAATTCCTCTCGACCGATACGATGCAGACCCTCCGCTGGCTCCGCGCCCCCGGCGACACGCTGTTCGCCGTCGGCGCCGTCGTCCTCGTCCTCTTCGTCTTCACCACACGAAGCAACTCGCAACCGTCGTCCAACTAGAACGAAAGGGGACGCGGCCATTCCGCCGCGTCCCCTTCCCCTTTACCGCCGCACGTCCTTCACCCGCCCCGGCCCGTGGCAGTTCACGCACCGCTCCGTCTCCCCGGCCACGATGTTCTGCTGGAGCGTGGCGAACGAAGCCCCGCCAGTCCTCACCATGTGGTCCCGGGCCTCCCGCTCGCCGTGGCACCCTGAACAGGTCGCCGCCGTCGGCGTGATCCTCAGGTCGTTCGCCGGGTCGACATCCACCGTCCGCAACGTCGTCGCCGTGGCCTGCGCGCTCTTCGTATTCACCGTGCTGCCCAGAGCCTTGGCCGTCAGCGGCAGCTGATAGGTCCCCTCGATGTGGCACTTCAAACAGTTCCGCAGTTCCGACGGGAACTTCACATGGCTGAAATCGACAACGTTTCCCTGAAAGCCCACGATCGCCAGCGGCGACTTCCGGAACTCGCCCGCATGGATCCCGTGCACCATCCGCTTGAAGTCGATCGACTCCTCGGCGCCTGACGTCCGGAACGGAATATCCGTCTGATTTGGGTTATGGCAGATCACGCACACTTCGATCGCCTCGTTCCGGTTCCCCCCGTGCAGACTCAACCGCGGCACCACCGTGTCGCCGTGTTGCTGGTTGTCGTGACAGCCCTTGCACTTGGCGATATCGACGACCGTTCTCCGATCGGTCACCGCGCCCCCCGTGAACGAAAAGGCCTTGGCCACGCTGGTGACCGGAATATTCGCCGCCACCGCCACACCGTTTGCCGTCGGACAACCCGGCAGCACCGGTCCGCTCAGCGGGCACACCGCCCGTCCCTCGATCGCCGCCACGCCCGAAGTGATCGCGGTGAATCCCATCGGCGAAACCGTCGTCTGCACGAAGTAACGCCCGGTCAACGAAATCGCACCCAGCTCCGCGCATGTCGCCGCTGTGCACGGCTGGCCTCCCGTCAATGCGTTGACCGACACCGGCAGCGCCGCCCCGACGCTCGACGGCCCTGTCGGCACCGGGTTCAGGTTTCCCCGGCTGTTCGTGTTCTGATACTCGGCCGGATCCCACCCCACCAGTACCCGCAGCGTCGCGCCCGCAAACGGCGTAGCCGTCTTGATGTCCCACATTGCATCGGGAAATGCCGCGCTCGGCGCCGGATTCGCCACCGAGAAGATTACCTTCACCGTCCACGAACTGCTCGTCACCGTCGTCACGCTCACCTTATCGATCCCGTAGCGGAACTGCCCCACCGCGTCCCACGCCAACTGTCCTTCCGCGCACCCGGCGCCGGCGAACATAGCCACCGCCGCCAACCATCGCTTCTGCATCCATCTGGATCCCATCGTATTTGCCTCCATCCTTGGATTGAGAAATGTAAGCGCTACCAGCACGCTTATCCCAATAGGGACCGCTCGCGGCAGAAAAATATAGCTACAACAAAAAACTTCTCCCCGTCGCCCCTCGTCCCCCACGCCGCTTCGCGATAAAATGGCGGCTTATGTCGAAACTGATCGTTACCTTCGGAGAAATCATGCTCCGCCTGGCGCCCCCGGGCTTTGAGCGTCTTTTGCAGTCGCCCCAGTTCCTGGCGACATTCGGAGGTGGCGAAGCCAACGTCGCCGTGGCCGTATCCGGCTTCGGCCTCCCGGCCCGCTACGTCACCGTGCTGCCGGACAAGAACGGCGTCTCCGACGCCTTCATCGGCGAGATGCGCCGCTTCGGCGTCGACACCGCCCAGATCGTCCGCGGCAAAGGCCGCTTCGGCATCTACTACGTCGAACCCGGCGCCAACCAGCGCCCCTCCAAGGTCCTCTACGACCGCGAACACTCCGCCATCTGCCTCGCCCGCCCCGGCGCCATCGACTGGTCCAAGGCCCTCGCCGGCGGCACCTGGTTCCACATCACCGGCATAACCCCTGCCATCAGCGAAGGCGCCGCCGAACTCGCCCTCGAGTCGGTGAAGGAAGCCCGCGCCCACGGCCTCAAAGTCTCCTGCGACCTCAACTTCCGCAAAAACCTCTGGAAGTGGGGCAAGGAAGCGAAAGAGATCATGAGCGAGCTCTTCAAATACGTCGACGTCGGCATCGCCAACGAAGAGGACTGCCAGATGACCCTCGGCATCAAGTCCGAAGCCGACGTTCACTCCGGCGAACTCGACCGCGAAGCCTACCGCAAGCTCCCCGACACGGTGCTCCAGAAGTACCCCAACCTCGAAGCCATCGCCGTCACCCTCCGCGAGTCACACTCCGCCTCCCACAACGGCTGGGCCGCCTGCATGAACACGCGCTCCGAGTTCATCGTCTCCAAGCACTACGACATCACCCACATCGTCGACCGCGTCGGCGGCGGCGACTGCTTCGCCGGCGGCCTCATCTACGGCCTCAACGCCCTCGCCACCCCGCAGGAAGCGCTCGAGTTCGCCGTCGCCGCCAGCTGCCTCAAGCACTCCATCCCCGGCGACTTCAACCGCTTCTCCGCCGACGAAGTTCACGCGCTCATCAAGGGTGGCGGCTCCGGCCGCGTCCAGCGGTAGACCGTCATGAAGAACGCGCTCCTTTTGCTGTCGGCGGCCGCGCTGCTCGCCCAGGCGCCCCCTCCCGCGCCCGCCGTCAAGGTCACCCCGGAAGAGCTCGGCGCCCTCCGCGAGGCCGTCAAGCCGCTGACAGCGAAAGTGAGCGCCCTCCAAGGCAATCCGCTCCTCGCCGACGTCGCCATCTACGAAAAGGCGGTGCAGAACCTTCTCCGCTACCCGGACGAGTTCTATACGCCCAACACCCTCAAACAGGCCCACGAAGCCATTCAGACCGGCCTTGCCCGCGTCGCCGACATCGAGGCGAACCGCGTCCACTGGCCCCGCCTCGCCGGCCGTGTCCTTCGCGGGTACAAGTCGAAGGTGGACGACTCCTTCCAGCCCTACCGCCTCATCATCCCGCCCGCCTATACCCCGACCAAACCCATCCGCCTCGACGTCGTCCTCCACGGCCGTAACGCCCGCCTGACCGAAACCACCTTCCTCGCCGTTGACCCCAAGGCCAAGCCCCT
>CAYMTH010000346.1:0-6073 GCA_964393235.1 uncultured Solibacteraceae bacterium
CGCCGTCGTACCAGATGGGGCATCCGAAGCGGTTCGTCTGTTACCTGCTGAACACGATCCTGGGTGGCGGGATGAGTTCGCGGCTGTTCCAGAACGTGCGGGAACGGCAGGGGCTGGTTTACAACATTTCGTCGGAGCTGTCGCTGTACCGGGATTCGGGCGCGATGGCGATCTACGCCGGCACGTCGCCGGGAAACCTGCGGAAGCTGATCGCGACGGTGATGCAGGAGCTGCGGAGCCTGAAGGAAAGCCCGGTGGCGGCGGACGAACTGCGGCGGGCGAAGGACAACCTGAAGGCGTCGATCGTGCTGGGGCTGGAATCGACGTCGAGCCGGATGTCGAACCTGGCGCGGCAGGAGATCTTTTTCGGCCGGTTCTGGGATATCGACGAAACCGTGGAGGCGATCGAGGCGGTGACGGTGGCCGACATTCAGGAGAACGCGAACACGTTTCTGAAGCAGGAAAATCTGGCGCTGGCGCTGATCGGGCCGGCGGGGACGGAGAAGTTCACACGGCGCGACCTGGCTTGCTGACGATGCCCTGGCGGCACATCGCGTGGGTCTGGCTGCTGGCGGCGATGGGCGCCGGGGCGGCGGACTGGGGCGCGTTGACGCCGCAGGGGTACGTGAGCGACTTCGCGGGCGTGGTGGACGCTGGGTCGCGGGCGAGAATCGAGGCGTACTGCGCGGCGGTGGAGAAGGCGACCGGCGCGCAGATCGCGCTGGTGACGGTGCCGCACCTGGACGGCGAGCCGGTGGAGGACGTGGCAAACCTGCTGTTCCGGAAGTGGGGGATCGGGCAAAAGGAGGAGAACAACGGGGCGCTGCTGCTGCTGTCGATCCAGGACCGGCGGAGCCGGCTGGAGGTGGGCTACGGGTTGGAGCCGATTCTGCCGGACGGGGCGGCCGGGGCGCTGCTGCGCGAGATGCGGCCGGCGCTGCGGGAGAACCGGTACGGGGAAGCGCTGCTGGTGGCGGCGCACCAGATCGGGGAGCGGGTGGCGCGAGAGAAGGGCGTCCGGATCGACGAGCAGGCGCAACCGCGGCGGCGGTACCGGGAACCGGAGCGGGAACTGCCGTGGCCGGTGCTGCTGGTGGGCGGATTGATCTTGCTGTTCCTGTTCAGCCGGGGCGGGGGCGGCCCGTGGTGGCTGCTGCCGATGCTGTTCAACGGCGGCGGGCGGCGCGGCGGGGGAGGATTCGGCGGGTACGATTCGGGCGGCGGATTTGGCGGGTTCGGCGGCGGAGATGCGGGCGGGGGAGGAGCGTCGAGCGACTGGTGAGGAACTATGGCGAACGAGAGTGAAAAGCGGCTGGCGGAATTGACGCAACGATTGCAGACGGCCTTCGGCGACCGGATGGTGGCGGCGATCCTGTACGGGTCGGCGGCGGCCGGGGAGATGCACACGAAGTATTCGGACCTGAACGTGCTGTGCGTGCTGCGGCGGATCGGGCCGGAGGAGTTGCGGCTGGCAGAGCCGCTGATCCACTGGTGGCGCGGGCTGGACAACCCGGCGCCGCTGTTTCTGAGCGAGGAAGAGTTTCACAACTCGACGGACTGTTTCGCGATCGAGTTTCACGACATCGTGGAGTGCCACCGGATGCTGGCCGGGCCAGACATCGTGGCCGGACTTGCGGTGGACGATACGTTCTACCGCGGGCAGGTGGAGCACGAGTTGCGGGCGAAGCTGCTGCGGCTGCGACAGAAGGCGGGCGGCGTGTTGAGCGACAAGGCGGCACTGCTGCGGCTGATGGCGGATTCGGTCTCGACGTTCGGCAATCTGGCGCGGCACGCGCTGCGGCTGACCGGGGCGGCGGCGCCGCTGCACAAGCGGGAAGCGATCGGGGCGTGCGCGGGGCAGTTCGGGATCGACCCGGCGCCGTTTTATACTTTGTTGGATCTGCGCGAAGGGCTGAAGAAGCCCCGGGAAGTGGATCCGCCGGCGCTGTTGGCCGCCTACATGAAGGAAATCGAAGCGCTGACCGGTGCGGTAGACCGGTTGGCGAAGGGTTGAAGATCGAAGGAGGACAACATCCATGAAAATTGCATTGGGAATTCTCGCGGTGCTGGTGGTGCTGGCGCTCGCGGTGGGCGGGCAGATGATCGGGGTGCGGAACGACCTGACGGTGCAGAAGAACGCGATCGACGGGGCGTTTGCCCAGGTGGACGTGGTGCTGCAGCGGAGGGCGGACCTGATTCCGAACCTGGTGGAGACGGTGAAAGGGTTCGCGTCGCAGGAGAAGGACGTGATCGCATCGGTCTCAAACGCGCGGGCGGCGCTGGCCGGGGCGCGGACGACGCAGGAGAAAATCACGGCCAACGGGCAGTTGGACGGGGCGCTGTCGCGACTGCTGGTGGTGATGGAGAACTATCCGCAGCTGAAAAGCGATGCGAACTTCCTGCGGCTGCAGGACGAGCTGGCGGGGACCGAGAACCGGATCGCGGTGGAGCGCCGGAAGTATAATGAGGCTGTTCAGAAGTACAACACGAGCATCGAACTGTTTCCCAACAACATCGCGGCGAGCCTCTTCGGTTTCCAGCGTAACGATGCGTACTTCAAGACCGACCCGGCATCGCGCCAGGCACCCAAAGTCGATTTCAACAAGAAGTAAACGTTTGCGATCCGGCGTCACCACGCCCTGTCGTTCGTAATCATTTCCAAGAGGAAGAAGCAAATCATGCCGGAAGTTTTTCGTAATTACATCAATGGCGAGTGGGTGGACGGGCCCACGTTCGAGAACCGGAATCCCGCCAACACCGACGAGGTGGTGGGCCTATTCGTGAAAGGGTCCGCGGCGGACGTACACCGTGCGGCGGAAGCGGCCGAGGCCGCGTTCCCCGGCTGGGCGAACATGCCCGGGCCGGCGCGCGGGGCGCTGCTGTTCAAAGTCGCCGACATTCTGGAAAAGAAGTTCGATCAACTGGGCGAGGAGATGTGCCGGGAAGAGGGCAAGACGCTGCCGGAAGCCAAGGGCGAAGTGCGGCGGGCGATCAACATCTTCCGGTATTTCGGCAGCGAAGGTTCGCGGCTGCCCGGCCACCTGGTGCCGAGCGAGCGCGACCGCGTGCACATGTTCGCGATCCGGAAACCGATCGGCGTGATCGGGCAGATCAACCCGTGGAACTTCCCGATCGCCATTCCGGCCTGGAAACTGGCGCCGGCGCTGGTGTGCGGGAATACGGTGATCGTGAAGCCGGCCTCGGTGTCGCCGCTGAGCTCTTGGCGGATCGTCGAAGCCTGCCATGAGGCGGGGATCCCGAAGGGCGTAGTGAACTACATCGCCGGGTCGGGCGGGGAGATCGGCAACGCGCTGGTTTCGGCCAAGCCGCTAAAGGCGGTTTCGTTCACCGGTTCGTGCGAGATCGGCAACTGGCTGCACGCGGAAGCGTCGAAGCGGAAGCTGCGGATCCAGCTGGAAATGGGCGGCAAGAACCCGACGATCGTGCTGGGCGATTGCGACTTCAAGGCGTCGGTGGAGAACGTGGTGAACGCGGCGTTCTTCTCGACGGGCCAGAAGTGCACGGCGACGAGCCGGGCGATCGTCGAGGAATCGATCTACGACCAGTTCGTGGAAGCGCTGGTGGAGCGGACGAAGAAGCTGAAGGTCGGCAACGGCATGGAGCCGGGGATCGACATCGGGCCGGCCGTCGACCAGGGGCAGCTGGATACGAACCTGAAGTACATCGCGCTGGGCAAGGAAGAAGGCGCGCGGCTGGTGTGCGGCGGCAACCGCCTGACGGGGGGCGCCTACGACAAGGGCTACTTCGTCGAGCCGACGATCTTCGCCGATGTGACCGAAAACATGCGTCTGGCGCAGGAAGAAGTGTTCGGCCCCGTGCTCGCGGTGATGAAGGCGAAGGACTTCAACGATGCGATGCGCATCGCCAACAACATCCCGTTTGGTCTGTCGGCGTCCGTGCAGACGACGAATTTGTCCCGTGTGTTCGAGTTCGTGTACGGCTGCGAGGCCGGTTTGTTGACGATCAACCTGCCGAGCGCGGGCGTGGAGTACCAGCTCCCGTTCGGCGGCACCAAGGATTCCAGCTTCGGTCCGAAAGAACAGGGTCCGGCGGCGATGGACTTCTACAGCGACTACAAGACGGTCTACCTCAAGTACTAAACGGAACACATGCGACTCGGACAAATTAAGTGGAATAACGAAGTCACGGCGGCGATTTTCGAAAACGGAACCGCGCGCCCGATCCCGGGGCATACGCTGTATGACCTGATCCGCCGCTCGGAGGTGGAGAACGCGGAACTGACGAAGCTGGCGAAGTCGATGGCGTCGAGCACGGCGGCGCCGGCCACTCCGCTGATCCCGCTTTCGCCCAAGGAAGTATGGGCGTGCGGGTGCACCTACGAGATGAGCGCCAGCTTCCGCGACAGCGAGCACAACACGCGGGAGGGTTTCTACGCCTACGTTTACAACCCGGCGAACCGGCCCGAGATCTTTTTCAAAGGCACGTCGCGGGTGTGCGTGGGTCCGGACCAGCCGGTGGGCATCCGGTCGGACTCGAAGTTCACGGCGCCGGAGCCGGAACTGGCCGTGGTGCTCGGCAGCAAGGGGCGGGTCGTCGGCTACACGATCGCCAACGACGTTTCGGCGTGGGACATCGAGCGGGAAAACCCGCTGTACCTCCCGCAGTCGAAGGTGTACACGGCGTGCTGTTCGCTGGGGCCGGTGATGGTGACGGCGGACGAGATCTCCGATCCGTACTCGCTCGAAATGACCTGCGTGATCAAGCGCGGGGAACAGACGACGTTTGAAGGCAAGACGTCGACGGGCAAGCTGGGCCGGAAGATCGAGACGCTGGTCGAGTACCTGCTGCAGTCGAACCCGGTGCCGTGCGGTTCGGTGGTGCTGACGGGAACGGGCATCATCGTGACGCAGGAGTCGGCGCTCGAAGCGGGCGACGTGGTGACGATCACGACGACGGGCATCGGCTCGCTGTCGAATCCCTGCGTGATCGTGTAGCGATTAGCGGCGCAGCGTTTTCAGCCAGGCCGGCATACCGTGAAGGTGGTCGACATGGTCGGGGGCGCTGTTGCCGGCAAAGCCGAGGATCCGCAGGTTTCCCCGGTGTACTTCGGAAAGCTGTTGCATGCCGCCCGGTCCCCATTTGAGGACCGGGCGGCGTTTCATTTGGAGCTGGCGGGTGAGGTGGGAAGCGGATTCGGTGGTGGAGGCGAAGGTCCCGGGATAGACCTCGGAGTGGGTGAAGAGGAAGCGCTTCCGTTTGGCGGCGGCGTCGGTGGCCAGGGTTAGGAACGGTTCGAGCGGGGCCGGATCGGTCTGTTTGTTGGCGTAGCCGGAGTGGAGAGCGTCCATGAGCAGGACGGCGTCGACCCGTTCGTAGGAGTGGCGGAGGATGGCCCGGACGGCGCCGTACCCGGCGGAGTAGGCGGTGAGCGTGACAGGGCGATCGCCGGCCCCGGCTTCGGCGAGGAGCGCCTGAAACTGCGATCGCGTATCGACGGCGCGACGGTAGGCGTCCGAGCCCTGTCCGGCGTTGACACAGAGGACGGTGGCCTTCTTGTAGACGGCGGCGACGGACTGTTCAGCGACCCAGCAGGCGCCGTGGAAGTGAAGGATCACGGGATCGCGGGGTCCAGGGTTGCCGAGGACAAGCGCACGGCCGGCCCGGCGCCCGTTGGTGAGTTTCTCCTGTAGCCGCGTGTGTGCGCGGGTGTCCTCGGTCATCGGCGAGGGGTTTTGCGCGAGTTGGAGAGCGAGACCGGCCAGAAGGGCCGCGGAAATCATGCCCTATTCTACGATCGGACGCGGCGGAGTGATCTTGCCCATGATCTTGCGGACGTAGTCCTGCGTTTCCGGGATCGCGGGGATGCCGCCGGCGGCGTCGCCCCTGGCCGGGCCGGCGTTGTACGCCGCCAGGGCTTTCGCGATGTCACCGCCGTAACGGTCCAGCATCTGTTTGAGGAACTGCGTGCCGGCGGTGATGTTCTGATTGGGATCGAACGGGTCGGCGACGTTGAACGACTCGGCAGTGGACGGCATCAACTGCATCAGGCCCAGGGCGCCGGCCGGTGAGACGGCACACGGGGAGTAGGCGG
>CAYMTH010000347.1:0-299 GCA_964393235.1 uncultured Solibacteraceae bacterium
CGACGAGACGGCGAATCCGTTCCGCAAGTCGATTCTGGACTATGTGCGCGAGGACGCCGCAAGCCTGCAGGCGAAGCTCGGCGCAAGCGACAAGCGGAAGCTTGACGAGTACCTGACCGGCGTGCGGGAGATCGAAAAGCGGATCGAGCGGACGGCGGCGCAGCCGCGGCCGGAGATGGAGAAGCCGGAGGGGATTCCGGTGGATTTCGAAGAGCACGTCAACCTGATGTTCGACCTGATGACAGTGGCGTTCCAGACCGATTCGACTCGGGTAGCCACCATGATGCTGGCGGATGCAG
>CAYMTH010000347.1:309-1812 GCA_964393235.1 uncultured Solibacteraceae bacterium
TTCATGATCGGGCGCGAGGGTTCCAACAATACGTACCGGCAGATCGGCGTGCCGGACGCGCACCACGGCATCAGTCATCACCGCGGGGACGTGGAGAAGATCGAAAAGCTGACGAAGATCAACGAGTATCACCTGGCGCTGTTCGCGGGGTGGCTGCGGAAACTGGCGGCGACCAAGGACGGCGACGGGTCGCTGCTCGACCACATGATGATCGTCTACGGTTCGAGCCTGGCCGACGGCAACCGCCACACCCATCACGACCTGCCGATTCTGATGGCCGGCGGGGCCAACGGGAAGATCAAGATGAACCGGCACGTGCGCTATGCGAAAGAGACGCCGCTCAACAACCTGTATCTCTCGATGCTCGACCACGCCGGCGTGCGGCCCGAGGTGATCGGGGACGCGACCGGACGGTTGACGGATCTGTCGTAGGCGGGACTACTTCAATTTGCCGCTTGTGAGCGCGCGCCAGTGGACGCGGGCGACGTCGCCCATGTAGTCGGGCGGGGCGAGTTCGGCGGCCTTCTTCGAATAGGCCTTCGACGCTTCGCGGCGGCCGCGCGCCTCTTCGAACAGTGCAAGGTAGAGGTTGCCATAGAAGACGCCGCTGCGGGACGAGGCCGCCGCGGTGAGCACGCCCTCCGCCGTCGCCTCGCCGCGCCAGAGCTGGTGCAGTTCGCGCATGGGTGTGCGCGGGTCTTCCTTGATGGGGATGAGGCGCTTCTGCGCCGCGGCGAAGCCGTCGACGCGCGCCGCGCAGAGCATGTGCCAGGCGGCGTTTTCGAAGTCCTCCGGGTTCACGGTGCGGTGCAGTTCGAACTGCGCCTTGCAGTCGGCGAAGCGGCCGGCGTAGTAGAGCGAGATGCCGCGCTGCCAGTGGTGCGGGGCCTGGTCGGGGAGCATCTGGATCACCCGGTCGAAGGCCGCCACCGAGTCGGCGAAGCGGGACTCGCGGAAGGCCTGCTCGCCCTGGCGCTGGTAGTCGACCGGCGCCTGCGCCATCATCATTGCCATCATCCAGATCGGGATCATCGTAACTCCAGGTTGCTCATCAGCCGGTGCAGGTAGTTGGGGTGGAGGCCGAGCCGTTCGGCGGCCTGCGTGACATTGCCGCCGGCGGCGGCCAGCGCCTCCAGAATGATCTGCTTCTTCTTTTCGTTCAGCGCCTCGTGGTAGCCCTTCGTCTCGCCGGACGGGGCGGCGCGTTCGAGCAGCGCCTCGGGCAGGTCCTCCGGGCGCACCTGCGTCGAGACGCCCATCACGACGGCGCGTTCCATGGCGTTCTGCAGCTCGCGGACGTTGCCCGGCCAGTCGTAGCGGAGCAGGCAGGCCTTGGCTTCCGGCGACAGGCCGTCCACCTTGCGGCCGAGCTGCCGGGCGAACTTCGAGACGAAATAGGACGCGAGCAGCGGCACATCGGCGAGGCGCTTGCGCAGCGGGGGCATCTCGATGCTCACGACGTTGAGGCGATAGTAGAGGTCCTCGCGGAAGCGGCCGGCGGCC
>CAYMTH010000347.1:1822-3327 GCA_964393235.1 uncultured Solibacteraceae bacterium
GTTGGTGGCGGCGATCACCCGAATGTCGAGCGGGATGATCCGGTTGCCGCCGAGGCGTTCCATTTCGCGCTGCTGCAGGACGCGGAGGAGCTTGGCCTGGGTGAGAAGCGGCATCTCCCCAAGCTCGTCGAGGAAGACGGTGCCGCCGCTGGCGAGCTCAAACTTGCCTTTTTTCTGCGCAAAAGCACCCGTAAATGCCCCTTTTTCGTGCCCGAAAAGCTCACTTTCGAGCAGGTTTTCGCTCAGGGAAGCGCAGTTGATGGCGACAAACGGCTTGGCGGCGCGGGGGCTGTTGCGGTGGATGGCCTGGGCGATAAGTTCTTTGCCTGTAACACTTTCGCCGAGAATCAGGACGGTGGAGGGGAGCGGCGCGACGCGCGCGACGAACTGGTAGACGTTCCGCATCGCCTCGGTATCGCCCACCATGTCGTGGTGGGCCGTAAGTTGTTGATTCAGCCTGCGATTTTCGGCCTCGGCCAGCTCCAGCTGGTGGGCCGCGCGCAGCGCCAGCCCTGCCATCGCCCCTGCCGCGCCGGCCAGGCGGAGGTGGGCTTCGTCGAAGGCATCGCCTTCGGCCCAGAGGACGCCGAAGGGTTTGCCGGCGCCGGCGACGGGGGCGGCGAGGACGGTGTCCCAGGCGGCGGCTTTGTCGTTGTCGATGACTTCGGCGAGGAGTTCGGCGTCGAAGGAGGGTGGGTCGCCGTCGAGGGCGAGGGACCAGGGATCGCCGGTAAGTCCCTCAAAGAAAAGGACGACGGCGCAGGCGCGGGCGCCGAGGGCGTCGCGGAGGCCGGTGAGGAGGCGGCGGGCGGTGGCGGCGAGGCCGGGTTCGCCCTGCAGCGCGGTGCTGATGGCGAGCAGGGCTTCGAGTTGGGCGGTGCGGCCGTGTCGGTCGGCGGCTTCGCGGTCGGCGCGGGTAAGCCAGCGCATGGCCGAGGAGTGGACGATGGTACGGCCGGAGGGGGCGGCGGAGTGTCCGGCGGCGGGGTCGGCGAAGAGGAAGACGGAGCCGCCGAGGCGGAGTTCGTCGCCGGGGCGGAGTTCGCCTTCGCGGACCGGTATCCCGTTGATAAAGCTACCGTTGCGGCTATCGAGGTCGCGCACGGCGAGGCGGTCCGGGGCGAGGCGGGTGAGTTCGAGGTGGCGGCGGCTGACGGCGTTGTCGAGCAGTTGGACGGCGCAGGTGACGTCGCGGCCGAAGACGACGGGGGCGTCGTCGACGGGGATGGTGCGGCCGTTTACGGGACCCGCAATACAGATCAGATTCGCCAGCGTGTTCCCCACGAAGTACCGACGATAGCACAGCTATCCGATCGGATAGGCGGGACTATCCGAATGGTGAGAGTGAGGGGACCGGCTCCTTGTCTTTTCAACGACTTAGGGTTTGGCAGGGGCGTTGCATTCCATAAGGGCAAGGAGTGACCAACACTATGAACCTCAAGAAAATGTTTTTGACCGCCGCGATGAGCACCCTGGGGCTCACCGCCGCCGATGCGGCCCGCATC
>CAYMTH010000347.1:3337-6054 GCA_964393235.1 uncultured Solibacteraceae bacterium
GCCCGGGTGCCCTTCCCGTTCGAGGCCAAGGGCGTGGCGATGCCGGCGGGAACGTACGAGATCGCCCGCAGCGACCGGGGCGGCAGCCTCACGGTCCGGAACCGGACGACGGGTAAGGCGGTTTACTCGGTGGTCCGGCCGGCGGGGCGGACGCGGGCGGAGGGGTCCTGGATGGCGTTCCAGAAGTACGGGGACCGCTACTTTCTGACCGAGGTGAAGAGCGCGGGGGACTCGACGGCGGTGGCGCTGCCGGGCTCGAAGCTGAACAACGAGATGGCGCTGACGGCGACTCCGGAAACGGTTGTCGTGCGGGCGGACTGAAGGAAAGAAGAGAGAAGAGGAGAACGGTCATGAAAACGACGATGCTGATGTTTGCGGCGATGATGACGCTGGCGGCGCAGGGGCTGCCGGGGACGCGGGTGACGGCGAAGGTGCCGTTCCCGTTCGAGGCGCGGGGCCAGGCGATGGCGGCCGGGACCTACGAACTGATGCCGGCCGACAACCACGCGACGATGCGGCTGCGGGAGGTGGCGACGGGGCGGACGGTGGTGCTGATGCAGAGCCGGCGGACCGATAACCGGTATGGGAAGTCCTGGCTGGCGTTCCAGAAGTATGGCGACAAGCACTTTCTGAACGCGGTGGCGAGCGGGCTCAACTACGCGGTGGAAGTGGGCAAATCCAAGCGCGAGCGGGAGTTGGCGAAGGTGGCGGCGGGCGTGACGGTTGTGACGAAAGCGGAATAAGGGAGAACGGTCATGAATACCAAAATGATGCTGATGGCGGCGGCGGCCGCGATGACGATGGCGGCGCAGGCGCTGCCGGACCGGATGACGGCGACGATCCCGTTCCCGTTCGAGGTGAACGGGATCGCGATGGCGGCGGGCCGGTACGAGGTGAAGGTAGCCGCGCCGGGGAAGCAGCTGATCCTGCGGAACCAGGCGAACGGGGCGGCGATCCTGACCGGTGCGACGGGGCAGGACCGGGACCCGCGGGACCGGGCCGTCTTTGAGTTCCACAAGTACGGGGACGCGCACTTTCTGTCGGCGGTGAAGTACCGCGGGCAGAACGTGAAGATGGTCTTCGCGCCGGTGAAGCGGGAGCGGGAGATGGCGCGGACGGTGCGCGCGGAGACGGTGGCGGCGGCGGCCGAGTAGGCCGTCTCCTGACGGATCGAGAGCAAGGGAGACAAAGTCATGTTGCACAAATTGCTGATTCTGGCCGCCGCGGCGGCGATGAGCGTGGCGGCGCAGTCCTCCGCCGGACGGCTGGTGGCGAAGGTGCCGTTCCCGTTCGAGGTGAACGGGAAGGCGATGCCGGCGGGCAGTTACGAGTTCGTGCGGCCGCCGCAGGGCAAGGCGGTGGTGATCCGCAGCCGGGTGGATCCGGCGACGCGGGTGGCGGTGCTGTCCGGGGAGGCCGAGTACCGGCGGGAGTCGAACGAACTGGTGTTCCGGCGGTACGGGACGCGGTACTTTCTCGGAGAGATTCAGTACGCCGGACGGAACGTTTCGGTGCGGATGCCGGTGGCGAAGGGAGAGCGGGAACTGGCGCGAACGGAGCGGCCGGAGCGGGTGGTCACCTACGCCGACTGAGGCGCTACACTCGTAGTTTGGCGACGACAAAGACGAACGCGATGCGGATCCTCGAAGGGATGCAGATTCCCTTCGAGGTTCGCGCGTATGAGGTGGACGAGGAACATCTGGACGCGGTGACGGTGGCGGAAAAAGTGGGACTGCCACCGGAGCAGGTTTTCAAGACGCTGCTGGTGCGCGGGGACCGGAACGGGTGCGCGTTTGTGGTGATTCCAGGGAACATGGAACTCGACTTCAAGGCAGTGGGGAAGCTGACCGGGGACCGGAAGGTGGAGATGGTGCCGCTGAAGGAGGTGACGCCGTTGACGGGGTACATCCGGGGCGGGGTGACGGTGCTGGGGGCGAAGAAGGAGTTTCCGGTTTACGTCGATTTCACGGTGGAGTTGTGGGACGTGATTTCGATTTCGGCGGGGCAGAGGGGGATGCAGTTGCTGGTGGCGCCGGGGGATTATGTACGGGCGGTGGGGGCGACGGTGGGGGAGATCGCGCGGTTTTAGCGGGGTGGTGTGTGAGCCCGGCAGCCAAGTAACCGCGCCGGAGGCGCGGCGCCAGGCCCACACCGGTATAAGCGCGGGAAACGCGCTGGAGATGACAAAGTTTCCGTTGGAAACGCGGCCGCCCTTGGGGCGGCCGCTAAATGGTGGGCCCGGCAGCCAAGAACCCGCGCACGGACGCACGGAACCAGGCCCTTAAACCGGTAAGCGCAATCCGCGGAAAAATCCGGACAAAAATTTTCTTTCCGCTAGCGGACACCCATCGTGACCGGAATGCTGGACTGGCCAGCCACCGTGATCACCATCGGGACGGCGCCGCCCGGGACGATGCCGGCGGGCATCTGGGCGTTGATCTGATACAGACCCGTGAAGCCCGGGGCGAGGCCGGCGAACAGAATGGTCAACGGCTGGCCACCGACCGTCACCGTGACCGGATTCGCCGTGACGGCGAGCGGGGAGACGGGCGCGGCCGCGCCGGCGGCGACGGCCGGGTTCGTGGCGCCGAGGCCATTGCAGTAGATCACCAGGATGTCGCCGGCGCCGGCGGGATCGGAGGCGCTGGCCAGCCGCTGGGACCCGTTGGTGAGAGCCCGGTAGATGTGGCCCTGGCCCTGGCCGGATTGATCGACGG
>CAYMTH010000348.1:0-5240 GCA_964393235.1 uncultured Solibacteraceae bacterium
CAACTGGCTCGCCGACGACGCCTGCGCCAGCCGCGGGTCCTGCACCCACTCCCCCGCCGCCACCCGCTTCACCGCGTCCACCAACTCCAGATCCAGCGCGTTTTTCAACAGATATCCCGACGCCCCCGCCTGCCGGCTCTGCTCCACATACGTCGCCTCCGCGTGCATACTCAGCATCAGGATCTTCAACCCCGGCCACCGCGCCAGCAGCCGCCGCGCCGTCAACGCCCCGTTCTGCCCCGGCAACGCATAGTCCAGCACGACAACGTCCGGCGCCAACTGCGCCGCCATCTCCTCGGCCTGCATCCCGTCGGCCGCCTCGCCGGCCACCTCGATCTCCGGATCGTCCTCCAGCAAACGCCGGAACCCGCGCCGCACCAGCGCATGATCGTCCACCAGCAGTACGCGTACCTTACCCACGCAACGCCTCCTTTTCCCCTCGCCGCAGCGGCACCAACAGCCGCACCTCCGTCCCCTCCGCCGCCCCTGGCCCTACCTCCAGCCGCCCGCCCAGCAACGCCGCCCGCTCCCGCATCCCCGCCAGCCCGACGCCCGCCTTCCCGCCCTCCGCCATCCCCTTGCCGTCGTCCGTCACCGTCAACGCCAACTCATCCCCCTCCAGCGTCAGGCGCACCCGCGCCTGCCCCGCCTGCGCATGCCGCGCCACGTTGTTCAACGCCTCCTGCAGAATCCGGTAAACGTGCACCGCCGCGCCCGGCTCCAACTCCGGCGCCGTCTCCGGCCCCGCGTATTCCACATCGATCCCCGTCTGCCGCCGGAACACGCCCAGATGCCACTCCACCGTCGCCAGCAGCCCCTGCTCCTCCAGGATCACCGGATGCAGCGACTGCGACAGCGCCCGCAGCTTCTCCAGCACCTCCTGCAACGCCTCCCGCGCCTCCCGCAACTGCTCCTGGAACTCCGGCGGCGCGCTTCGCCGGGCCCGCGTCAGAATTGCCCCCACCGCCGTCACCACCTGGCCGAATTCATCGTGCAAATCCCGCGAAATCGCCCGCAGCGTCGACTCCTGCGTCGAGATCAACTGCTGCGCCAACTCCCGCCGCTGGTCCGAAAGCTCCGTCACTTTCTCAAACAGCGCCCGGTTCGAACGGATCAACGCCGCGCTCACCGCCACCACCAGCACCCACGCCAGCGCCAAAAACCAGTACGTGTTCCGCTCCATCGCCGCGTAGACCGCCAGCACATCCAGCGCCGCCTTCTGCTCGGCCTCGTTATTCTCCACCAGCAACCGCGACGTCAACGCGCTCAGCGTATCCAGACGCGCCTGCAGCGTGCCCCGCACCAGCGCCCGCGCCTCTCCCTCCCGCCCCGTCTCCGCCAGCCGCTGCACCTCCTCGGCCACCCGCCAGAACTGGTCGAAGGAAGCCAGCAGATACGCCGTCTGCTGCGCATCCCGCCGCCCCCCCGCATAGCGCGACTCGGTCCGGATCGCATCGTCCAGATCCTCGTGAATCCGCCGGAACTGCCCGCCCCACGCCGCCAGCGGATACTCCTCCTCCGGCGTCACCATGTCCCGCATCGCCAGCCCCAGCGCGTGCAGGTCGCCCTGAATCCGGATCAACTGCAGCGCCGCTTTCCGGTTCTGCTCGACGATCTCGCTCTGCACCTGCCGCATCCGCCGCACCGCTCCCACCGTGTACGCCGCGAACGCCCCGATCACCGCCAGCGCCACGGCCACGCCCAACGCCAGCCGCCGCCACGGCGAACTCACGTGGCCCGCCTATTTCCGGACATACCCGTTGGCCGCCGTACGCTTCCCGCCGGCCCGGTGCGCCTCGTCCGACAGCGCGTGCACCCCCGTCGCGTCGATCCAGCGGTTGTAGAAATTGAACAGCGCGCACACCGTGATCGCATAGTAGAGCTGCTCATCCGTCCACCCGTGTTCCCGCAGCGGCGCCATGTCCCCGGCCGTAATCCGCGGCGAGTCGTGGTTCACCTTGTCCAGGAACCGGAACAACGCCTTTTCCGCCGCCGTCAGCGTCGAACTCTCGAAGTCCCGCACCACAGCCTCCACGAGCTCCATCCCGCCCAGCAGTTCCGCCGCGACCGCGGCGTGCGACTTCAGTCAGAACGGACACTGGTTCCGCGCCGAAACAAACGCCGCGATCAACTCCCGCAGCCCACTCGAAAGCGGCGCATCCCCGTGCAGCATCGCGTGCGTGAACTGCGCCAGGTGCGCCGTCGCCTCCGGCTTGTAGGCGAACAGATGCCAGATCTGCGGATACTCCGCCCCCTGCCGCTGCATCGCCGCGATCGCGTCCGCGTAAGGGCTCGGCGCCGGGTTCGCCTCGACATCCGGCAGGAACATCGGTTTCTTCGTCGTCATGCGCGCGGAACAGGTTAGCCCCCCGCCCCGCGCAACCGCAATAGTAGAAATCCACTAGGCGCCGGTAACTTCCTTCAGCATCCGGAAAAACGCCTTCTTCCGCTCGCTGTTGATCCCCCAGTTCACCGGCGGGCACTGATACCCGTCGGCGTAGTCGCTCTTGCCCGGATCGAAGTAGCCCCACCCGCAGTACTCCCCGATCGCCGCCACCATATTGTTCATCGGCTGGTCGAAGTCGAAGTGGTCGTCTTCGTTGAACAGAATCGGCATCGGCCGGTACCCCGCCACCTGCCGCGTCTGCCGCACCATCTCCGCGATCCGCTTCGGGTCCTTCACCCCGTTGCCGTGCAGCAACAGAAAATCCGAACTCCGGACAACGTTCTCCCGCGGCACCGCCCCGCCCCCATAACTCGTGCCCACCAGCAGCCGCCGCCCGTTCTTCGTCATCCCCTTGGCCATCTCGATCAGTTCGTGTACCCGCTCCGGCATCAGAATCGCGTGGTCGTACTTCTTCACGTTGCACTCGTTGTCCACCTCGAGCAGCACGTTCGTGTACCCCTTGCCGAGCAGCCAGTTCACCGTGTTCTCCACGCCCCGCTTCACCGCCGCCTCGTCCTTCACGCGCTCGTCCTGGCCGAAGTAGTAGCACCCGACGATCGCCACCATGCCCAGCTCATCGGCGCGGTTCAGAATCCGTTCCAGCCGCTTCAGGAACGGGCCCCGCAGCGAACCGTCCGGCGCAATCGCCCCCGTCTCCCACGGCTGATCTTTCGAATACCCCTCCGGGCTCCCGCCCTGCAGGTTGATCGTGAATCCCAGCAGCCCGTGCCGGCGCCACTCCGGCATCGCCGCCAGAAACTCCCGCACGTTCCGCTCCGCGTCCCATTTCTTCGTGTCCGGGTACGCCCACCGCCCCCGCGTCGCCGGGTTCAGGTCGTCGATAATCCCCTGCACCATTCGCGAATTCATCAGGAGCCCTTCGATCTTGTGCCCCTTCCACGTCCGGCCCGCGTACGTGGGCTTCCCGTTGATGTGGAACTGGTCGCCCTGTATCGAAACGGCCGTCCGCCGCGCGCTCTGCCCCGGCGCCGCGCCCGCGGCCGCCGCCAGCAATCCGATGCATTCTCTTCTCAGCATCACAAGATTATGTCGCGACTATGACCCCTTCGGGCGCCGGATCGAATAAAGCTTCGATTCCGTCCGCACCAGCAATCGGTCCCCCGCCATCGCCGGCGTCGCCTGCGCCATCTCGCCCAGCTCGTTTGTGTGCGCCACGCGGAACGTCTCCCCAGCTTCCACCACGAATGTCTTCCCCTCTTCGCTCAGGAAAAACACCTTCCCGTTGTACGCCCACGGCGACGTCGTAAAGTACCCCGCCTCCGGATCCAGCCGCGTCTTGTAGCTCAGCTTCCCCGTCTTGGCGTCGAACCGGCTCAAGATACCCGTCTCCGTCAGTGAGTAAACCCCGCCCGCGTATACCACCGGCGTCGGCAGATACGTCCCGCCCCGCCCGTCCGACCACGCCACGAACTCGTTCGACCGGTCCGCGCCCTTCAGCGTAATGTCCCCCGCCGCCCCCGGCTTCACGGCGAAGATCCCCTTCCCCCGCCCCCCGTTGATGTACAACAGCCCGTCCACGCTGAACGGACTCGGAATCGGCGCGCCCGACATCCCGCCCAGCCGCCACCGCTCTTTTCCCTCCAGATCGTAGCTCACCGCCGTCCCCGGCCCCACCGTCACGATCTCCGTCCGCGCCCCCGTCTTCCACAAGTACGGCGTCGTCCACGACGACCCGTGCTTGGCCCCGCCGACTTCCGCCAGCACCTGCCGGTTCACCCGCCACAACTGCTTCCCGTTCCGCTTGTCGAACGAAGCCAGGTACTGCTGCTTCTCGTTGTCGCTCAGCACGATCAGCTGATTCTCGTGCACCACCGGCGACGACCCCGTCCCGAAATCCAGGTAGATCGGGTTCGACTCGAGCGGCGTTTTCCAAATCTCCTTCCCCTTGAAGTCGTAAGCGAACAGTCCCAGGTTCGCGACATAAACGAACACATGAGACCCGTCCGTCACCGGCGTCTCCGACGTGAAGCTGTTCTTCCGGTGCCGCCCGCCCGGCGGCCGGCCGGTATAGAACTCCTTCTTCCACATCACCCGCCCGCTCTTCAAATCCAGGCAGTAGAGCCAGTAATGAAGCGTCACCTCCTTCGGCAGCTCGATGTCCCGCGCCATGACTTTTTCCATGATCTGCGCCGGGCTCAACCCCTGCTTGGCCAGCTCCGCCGCGTACTCGTTGCTGTACTCGGTCCCCGTCTGCGGCTTCTTCGATTCGCCATCCGTCACCGCAGCCGTCACGAACACCCGCTCCCCGCTCACCACCGGCGACGACCACCCCCGCCCCGGTATCGCCGCCGCCCACTCGACGTTCTCCGTCTTCGACCACCGCTCCGGCAGCCGCGCGTCGGTTCCCACCGGATTCGCCTCCGGCCCCCGGAACTGCGGCCACTCCGCCCCCGCCGCCAGCATCGCACCCATTAACAGAACTCGCATAGATAGAGCATACGCGCGCGCGGCGCAAAGGTTCCGCAATTATCGCCGGCGGCGCAGCATCCCGATAGCCGTCAGCCCCTTCCAGCGCCGATACCGGGCACAATGAACTGCACCGACGCGAAGCCGTTCCCCGCCGTCGATCTCGTGATCGAATGAGTCACCTGCGGATCGAACGCCGCCGTCCCCGGAACAACCGGCGCAATTCCCAGATCGAATGACACCGTGAACCCCCTGGTCTCGCCGGAGTTCACCGAAAAACTCAAGCCCGGCGTCGGCCCGCTCTGGTTCCGCGACAGCGTCAACACCGACAGCAGCCCGCCTCCCGGGCTCAAGTCGATCAGCATGT
>CAYMTH010000348.1:5250-6044 GCA_964393235.1 uncultured Solibacteraceae bacterium
CCGAAACGTTCCGCAATTATCGCCGTCGCCGCAACATTCCGATCGCCGCCAGCCCCCCCGCCCGATAGCGCCACGTCGACGGCTCCGGCACGCCGCCCTCGGCAGCCGGCGTAAAGTCCGCCCCAAACGTCTGCCGCATATTCAGAATCGCCGCGTTCCCGGTGTTTCCGGACAAGCTAAGGATCAGCCCGCCCGCCGTCAGCGCGCAGGCCGTCGGGCTCGCCACCGAACCCAGCGCCGCCAGAATCAACGCAAATCGTTTCATGGAAAAATCCTCCTCCGCCAGACTGCCGTCATCCGGAGGAAAACTTCTCAGGAAAAGGTAAGCATTTTCTCAGCTCCGCCCGCCGTAAATCTCCGCCGCCCGCCGGTACACCGCCATCGTCTCCCGCGCCGTCCGCGCCCAACTATACTCCCCCGCCCGCCGCAACCCCGCCGCTCGCCGCTCCGCCCGCCACGCCGCGTCGTCGAGCAGCCGATCCATCGCCGCCACCCACGCCTCCGGACGCCGCGCATCACAATGCACCGCAGCCCCGCCCGCCACCTCCACCACGCTCTCGTCCGTCGACGTCACCACCGGCGCCCCGCACTGCATCGCCTCCACCACCGGCAGCCCGAAACCCTCATAAAACGTGGGATACACCACCCCCACCGCCCCGCTGTACAGCGCCGCCAGCCGCTCTTCCTCCACCGCCCCCAATACCCCCAGTCCGTCCCAGCTCGCAAACCGCGGCCCGTCCCCCCGCCGCCGCCCCGCCCGCCCCCGCCCCACCCGCCCCCCCGCCCGCCCCGCC
>CAYMTH010000349.1:0-6031 GCA_964393235.1 uncultured Solibacteraceae bacterium
GCCGGGCGGGCTGATGCCGGCACTGTGGGAGTTTAAGAAGTACGGGCAGTGCGGGATGGACGTGAGCGATTTGTTCCCGCACGTGGCGCAGAAGGTGGACGATATCGCGTTCATCCGGTCGATGCACTGCATTTCGAACGACCACGCGCCGGCGCTGTACCAGATGAACACGGGGTCGATTCAGACGGGCTTTCCGAGCATGGGGAGCTGGATCACCTACGGCCTGGGCACGGAGAACCAGAGCCTGCCGGCGTTCGTGGTGTTCACGGACCCGCGGGGCGGGCCGATCGGCGGGGCGCCGAACTGGGGCAACGGCTTCATGCCGGCGGCGTACCAGGCGACTCCGTTCCGGCCGACGGGCGACCCGATCGTGGACCTGAAGCCGCCGCAGGGGATGACGCCGGAGCGGCAGCGGAAGTGGCTGGACTTCATGGGGAAGCTGAACGAAGAGCATCACCAGAAGAACCCGCACGATACGGAGCTGGCGGCGCGGATCGAATCGTACGAGCTGGCGTTCCGGATGCAGACTTCGGCGGTGGAAGCGGTGGACGTCGAGAAGGAGACGGAGGCGACGAAGAAGCTGTACGGGCTCGATGAGAACATTACGGGCTACTTCGGGCGGCAGTGCCTGATGGCGCGGCGGCTGGTGGAGCGCGGCGTGCGGATGGTGCAGATCTATTCGGGCGGCGGGAACTTCGGCGAGAGCTGGGACGCGCACTGGGATTTGAAAGAGAACCACGGACAGCACTGCGCGGAGACGGACAAGCCGATCGCGGCGCTGCTGACCGATCTGAAGGCGCGCGGGCTGCTGGATTCGACGTTGATCCTGTGGCACGGCGAGTTCGGGCGGATGCCGATTTCGCAGCGCATGTCGGGCCGCGACCACAACCCGCACGGGTTCACGGTGTGGATGGCGGGAGGCGGCGTGAAGGGCGGAACGATCGTCGGGGCGACGGACGAGTACGGGCTGGAGGCGGTGGACAAGCCGAAGAAGGTGAACGACCTGCACGCGACGATTCTGCACCTGATGGGCTTCGACCATACGCGGCTGACGTACCTGCACAACGGGCGCTACATGCGGCTGACGGATGTGGAAGGCGAAGTGATCAAAGAGGTGCTAGCTTAGGCGGCCGGTGATCCCGAGCCAGTGACGGAGCATGTTGGCGAAGTCGGCCACGCGGGGGTCGGCTTCCAACTGCTCGAGGGAGTAGCGCATTTTGCGGCGCCAGTTGGGGTATTCCCAAGTTGAGCCGGGCAGGTTCTGCTGCTCGGTTTCCTTGGTGAGGTCCTCCTGGTTGAGGACGAAGAGGCGGGAGTTGGCCGTGGCGAGGAAGCCGATGACGGCGTTGTGGAGATCGCCGGTGAGTTCGGGGGACATGGCGGCGTCGCGCGGGTAGCCGGGGGGCAGGAGCTTCAGGTCGTCGAGGATCTCGATGAGCTTGTGCTTGTCCTGGAGGCGGGCTTCCATCTGGGCGCGGTAGCCGGCCTCGTCCTGCAACAGACCGGCGGAGCGGCGGGCCTCGATGTCGCGGCCGAGCCAGTAGCCGGCGATGGTCGGCAGGTCGTGCGTAGTCGAACTGACGACGGCTTCGACGGGGTATTCGTCGGGGCGCTTGAACTTCCCTTCCTCCTTCTTTTCAAAGTAGAGGAGGCGGTAGCTCAAGACGCCGAACTCGGCGAGGCCGGCGCGGACGTAGTCTTCGACGGTGCCGAGGTCTTCACCGATGACCATGACCTGGCTGCGGTGGCTTTCGAGGGCGACGATGCGGAGGAGGTCACGCCAGGGTTCGCGGACGAAGGTGCCCTGGGTGGCGTCCTTGCCTTCGGGGATCCAGTAGAGGCGGAAGAAGCGCATGACGTGGTCGATGCGCAGGGCGCCGCCGTGGCGGGCGTTGTTGCGGATGGCGGCGGCGAAGAGGCGGTAGCCGCTGGCGCGGTGGTGCTCGGCTTCGGGGGGCGGGAAGGACCAGTCCTGGCCCTTGGGGGAGAAGTCGTCGGGCGGGGAGCCGACGCGGCAGCCGTTGGCGAAGAAGGGGCGGTGGGCCCAGAGGTCGGAGCCGCAGCGGTCGGTGGCGAGGGCGAGGTCGTGGTAGAGGCCGATGGGCATGCCGATGGAGGCGGCGTGGCGCTGGGCGGCCTCGGCCTGCTGATCGACGAGCCAGTAGACGAACTGCCAGAACTCGACGCGGCTCCAGTGGCGGCGGGCGAAGGCGGCGACTTCGGGGGAGTCGGGGTCCTGGTAGGGAGCGGGCCAGTCGGGCCAGATCCAGAGGTTTTTGTCGCGGCGGTGGAGGTACTCGTCGAGGGCGGAATAGACGGCGAAGCGTTCGAGAAGGCGGCCCTCTTTTTTGCGGAAGGCGTCGAACTGGCGGCGGCGGTCGGCGGGGCCGCGGAGGAACTCGCGGTAGAGAATCTGAAGGAAGACGCGCTTGAGGCGGGCGACGCCTTCGTAGTCGACGAACTCGGCGGCGCGGAGGGCGGCGATGCGGGGCTCGGCGGCGGGGCGGAGTTTGCGGGCGAGGGTGGAGGCCTGGTATTCGGGGATGGACTCGATGTCGAGGTAGAGGAAGTTGCGGTAGAAGGTCGAGGCCGGGAGGTAGGGGCTGGTGTTGTAGGGGGAGCGGTTGGCGAGGGCGTGGAGGGGGTTGAGGGCGACGAAGGCGGCGCCGGCGCGGCGGGCGGCCCAGGTGGAGAAGCGCTGGAGGTCGGCGAAGTCGCCGCAGCCCCAGTTGCGATCGGAGCGGAGGCCGTAGAGGCTGATGGCGATGCCGGCGAGTTTGCGATCGTCGGCGATGGCGGGCTGGCGGTAGACGCGGTCCGGGCAGTGGATGAGGTCGCAGGCGGCTTCGCCGCCGGGGACGGCGACGGTGGCGCGATGGTAGCCGAGGGGAAGGCCTTCGGGCAGGGGCAGGCGGGCGCGGGTCCAGCGGGCGCCGTCGAGCTCGATGGTCTCGATGACGGGGAGGTCGGCGAGGGACTCTTCGCGGCCGGCGGCGCCGTCGTCCTCAAGCTGGATGGTGAGGGAGATGGGGCCGGCGGCGCCGGCGGGGAAGGCGACGGGGAGCCAGGCGTCCTTCACGGAGGAGACGACGCAGGGGGGGAGGAGACAGAGCTTTTCGGCCGCGAGCCATTCGCGGAGGGCGGCGTCGAGGGTCCCGGTGGAAGCGACGTCGACGCCGATGGCGGTGAGGATGGCTTTCTGGACGTCTTCGTCGGGGCGGTGTTCCCGGCCCCAGATGTCCCAGTAGACTTCCTGGACGCCGTGAGCGGCGGCGACGCGCCGGAGCGCGGACCCGTAGTCGGCCGACGGGAATGGGTATAGCGTGACTGCCTCTTCGAGCGACATAAAGTTCTATTGTGCCGAACCGGTGAGGGCCTGCTGCCAGCTCGGGGGCAGGATACCGCGCCACTTGCGGACGACGAGTTCGAGCAGGTTCAGGAGGACGGCGGCGCCGAGGAGGCCGGGCCAGAGGCGCGTCGAGGAGGGGACGCTGCGGCCCTGGGAGTCGAATACCTGTTTCGGGGCGGGGTTGTAGCGGCCGCCGGTGAAGCCGGCCATCTGGCGCAGGAGGGGCTCATTGTTGCCGTAGTCGGCGAGCTCGACTTCCTGGCGGTAGTAGCCGGTTTCGGGGAAGACGCGGGAGTCTTCGACGGGACGGATGCGGAAGAGGCCCTGGCGGGCGCCGATGACGACGCGCCCTTTGTAGAGGCCTTCGCCGGCCTTGCGGACGTCGACGGCCTGGCGGAAGTTGTCGGGACCAAGGACGAAGATGGGCGGGACGGACTTGGGGTCCGGCACGTTGCGGGCGAGGCGGTAGGTGACGTCGAGGGCGCCGTTGACGGGATCGAAGTCTGTGGTGGCTTCGCCGGCCTGGGAGTGGGGCAGGATGTCGCGGAAGAGGTTGGCCCAGAGGCGGTCGTAGCCGCGCCACTGGAGCCAGCCTTCGGCCCAGCGGTTCTTGGCGTCGGAGGCGAAGACGGTGACGCGGCCGAGGCCGTACTGCCAGCGGGCGAGGAGCGGGTCCTTCTTGTCGATGGAGAGGATGGTCTCGGCGGTGGGCTTGGCCTGGAACTTGGTGTAGCCCTTGAGGGCGGGGGCGGACTCGATGGCGACGCCGTCGAGGATTTCGGCCTGGCGCTCGACGACGGGGACGATGGGCTTTTCGATGGACGTGGTGCCGGTGAACTCCATGACGTCCTTGAGCAGGATCTGCTCGAGGCCGGCGGGATCGTTGAGGAAGTACGACTTGCCTTTGGAGAAAGCGGCGATCTTTTCGAGGTAGGCGCGGTTGACGTCCTGGCCGAGGCCGACGGCGGAGATGGTGATGTTCTGGGTGACGGCTTCCTTGGCGAGGGAGAGCGAGTCGCCTTCCTCGGAGATACCGTCGGTGAGGAGCACGATGTGCTTGAAGGTGGCCTTGATGGGGACGGTCTTGCGGTAGGCTTCGGTGAGGGCGGGGGCGATCTGCGTACCGCCGTCGGGGGTGATGCCGGCGACGAGGCGTTTGATGAGCGTGCGGTCCTCGGCCTTGCGGATGGGGACGGCCCACTGGAAGGAGTTGTCGAAGATGAGGACGCCCACCTGGTCGACGGGGCGGAGGTTTTCGATCACGCCGATGGAGGCGACGCGGGCGAGCTCCATTTTGCGGCCTTCCATGGAGGAGCTCTTGTCGACGATGAGGACGACGCAGGTGCCTTCGGGCGAGCGGGGCGGGGCGAGCTTGGCGGGGAGGACGCGGTCCATGGCGTCTTCCTGCTTCTTGCCTTCGACGTAGGTCATGCGTTCGCCGCCGATGAGCATGAGTCCGCCGCCCTGTTTCACCCAGGCTTCGATCTGGTCTTTTTCGCCGGCGGGGATGGACTCGATGTCGTAGTTGTTGATCAGGAGGAGCTGGTAGTCGTCGAGCTTCGAGACGTCGAGGGTGTCGGAGAGCAGTACATCGTACTGGGCGTTGGTGAGAACGGTGAAGAGGTTCTTTTCGCTGCCGGCGGGGTCCTGGGTGACGAAGAGGGCGCGGGGGCGGCGGAGGGAGATCGACTGGCCGAAGCGGACCTCGCCGAGCTCGGCGGAGCGGATGACGCCGGAGAGGTCGATGGCGCCGGGGACGGTGAGGGCGACGTGGACGCGGAGGCGGTTGAGGCCCTGTTCGAGTTGAACGGGGTTGGTGCCGAGGGGCTTGCCTTCGGCGGTGAGGATGACCTCGGCGGCGGCCTTGCGGGGGGCTTCGATGGCGATGTCGATGGGGAAGCGGTCGCCGGTGAAGGCGCGCATGGGGAGGGAGACGGAATCGAGGCGGAGGTCGGGCTTGGGGCGGCCGACGAGGGGGATGACGTCGATGGGGACGTTGAGCTGTTTGGCCTGGTAGAGGGCGCGGGTGACGGAGCCCTTGTTTTCCTTGCCGTCGGTGACGAGGACGACGCGCGGGACGAGGCCTTCGGGCATGGCGGCGAGGGCTTCGCGGAGGCCGGCTTCGAGGTCGGTGCCGCGGCCGGGTTCGCCGGCGGTTCGGCCGATGGATTTGCCGGAGAGTTCGTCGGGCGAGAGGGCGCGGGTGCCGCGGGCGAAGGGGATGACCTTGAGCCAGTTGCGGCCGCGCTCGGATTCGATTTCGCGGGCGATGCGGGAGGCGCGGGCGAGGTCGGAGTCGGAGACCGAGCCGGAGGTATCGACGAGGAGGCTGACGGCGCTCTTGGATTCCGAGGAGTTGATGACGGGCTCGGCGAGGGCGAGCAGGACGGCGGTGAGGGCGAGGGCCTTCAGCAGCAGGTTCATGCGCTGGCGGCCGCGGCGCCATTCCCAATAGAGCCACGCGAGCGGCAGCCAAGCAACGAAGAAGACCCAAACGCGTTCGAACGTCATGACGCTTTCCGGAACGGGGCGGCGAGGCGCCCGAGGAGATCAAAGCCGGCCGGGGCGAGGCCGGGCAGCCGGAGGCGGCCGAAGAGGAACCATTCGGCGAGGAGGATGGCGGCGCCGATTAGGGCGAGCCACTGCCAGAGGTCGTGGACCGGGGAGGAGGCGCCGGCGATG
>CAYMTH010000350.1:0-6028 GCA_964393235.1 uncultured Solibacteraceae bacterium
GGCCCATCTTCCTCATCTTCGCCGCCATCTCGTTCGCCAACTGGATGGTGGCCACCTGGATGCCGCTCTACCTCTTCGATCGCTTCCAGTTCAACCTGCAGTCGGCGGGCTACTCGGCGACGCTCGTCACGCAGGTCTCGGGCCTGCTCGGCATGGTCGCCGGAGGCTGGCTCGCCGACCAGCTCTCGCGCACCCGCCCCCGCGGCCGCCTCTCAACGCAGGGCGCCGGCCTGCTCATCAGCGCCGTGTTCATGATCTTGACCGGCGCGCTGTCGTCGGCGCCGCTGATGCTCACGGCGCTGTTTCTCTACTCCTTCGGCCGCGGCATCTACGACTGCAATGTCATGCCGGTGCTCTGCGACGTCGTCAGCGAGGACGAGCGATCCACCGGCTACAGCCTGCTCAACTTCGCCGGCACCTTCGTCGGCGGCGTCGCGGCTTACGGGGCCGGCGCTCTGCGCGCGGTGATCGGCATCGAAGGCGCGCTGCTCGGCGCCGGCGTCATCATTCTGCTCAGCGCCGCGCTGCTCTCGCGCATTCCGACGCCTACGCCGAAAGAAACAGCCGCGTAACGGTCCAGTACAAGCCCAGCGCCATGATCGCCATCGAGCCGTAGCGCACGACCTTCTCCCGGTGCCCGATCTTAGCGAGCACCGGCACCACGACGACGACGATCGCCATCTGCCCGGCCTCGACGCCGATGTTGAACCCCGCCAGCGCCCAGCCGAGCACCTCGCGCGGCAACCCGACCTCACCCAGAGCGCCCGCGAACCCGAAGCCGTGCACCAGCCCAAACCCGGCCGCGTAGAGAGCGCGCACGCCAGCGCCCCGTACGCCCGGGAACAGATTCTCGCCTGCCGCCGCGACAATCGAGAGCGCGATCACCCCCTCGACCAGCCACGGCACCGGCCGCACCAGGTCAAGCACCGCCAGCGCCAGCGTCACCGAATGGGAAACCGTGAACGCCGTCACCACCAGCGCCAGGGAGCGGAACCGCCCGCCCGGCAGCAACAGCGCCAGCAGAAACGCGATGTGATCGGGGCCGAAGAGAATGTGTTCGACGCCGATCGGCACGAACCGCCGCAGCGCCGAGGAGCCCTCCTCGCCGACGATCACCGGCTGCGACGTCGCGCCGAGAATCGCTTCCCCCGCCGCCTTCCCGTCGCGCAACAGCGTCACCAGCGTCCGGTCGGCCTCGTCCTCGGGGAACAGCGGCGCGTCGATGATGATCGACTTCGCCGCGCCCGCGCGCTCGGCCTCCCACGCCACGATGCCGTTCGTATCGACGGCGACCAGCCGCCCGCCCGAGGCGTCGAAGTACTCGCCATCGAGCCGCAGCCGCAGCCGGCGCGGTAACTCCTTGGCCGGGTCCGTGCCTTGCAACTGCAGCTGGTGCGCCTGCACGCGAACCTGCGTGCGGCCCCCTTCCACGCGCAGTTGCACGCCGGTGACGCCGAGGTCGTGGGCCTGCAGCGTGAGGCCCAAAAGCAGAAGCAGAGTTTTCATCCGAATACCATCCAGCACAATAGCGCGCCCACCGCCGTCATCGAAAGTCCCCACGCGAGCAATTGGTTGAACAACAGCCGGCTCGCGTCGCCCGCCGGGATCGAGGCGATGCAGAGCGCGCCGATCGTCGACAGCGGCGAGACGTCCACCAGGTGCCCGGCAATGTTCATCGTCTCCGCCAGCCCGAAGCCCGACGCGAGCCCGAGCTTCGCCACCAGCCCCGGCACCAGCGGCAGGAACGCCGGGAGCACCACGCCCGACGTGCTCGAGTAGGCCGAGATGAGCCCGATCATCGCCGCCAGCAGCGGAACCACCGTCGCCGGCGTTGCGATGCGCGCCAGCAAATCGGTGAACAAATCGAGGCCGTTGGTCTTCTCGAGCAGGCTGATCAAAACGGTGACGCCGCAGACCATCACGATGGTGCCCCACGGCACGCGCCGGATCGCCTCGTCCTCATCGGCCGCGCGCAGCAGGCTGAGCACCACCGCCGCGGCGAACGCCGCCATCCCGATCTGCACCCGCGCGAAGAGCACGCCGGCGACCAGAGCGCCGATCACCGCGAGCGTCGTCCAGTGCGCGAGCTCCAACCGGATCGCTTCGACCTCCGCGCCCCCGCTCGCCGGTTCCCGCAGCAGCCGCAGCCCGCCGAAGGCGAAGTAGCCGCCGAAGGCGACCAGCGCGTGCGCGGCCATGTTCAGCCACCACGTATCGAGCGCGTGCCCGGGCAGGCCGATCTTGTCCATCAGCCCCGCGACGATGAGCCCCGTGGGCGCGAGCGGCGAGAGCGAACTCGCGTTGGCGCCGTTGCCGACCATGATCGCCATCAGGAACGGCGAGATGCGCATCCGCACCGCCGTGCCCATCGCGACCGGGGCGAGCAGCCCGGTGGTCGCGATGTTGCCCGGGCCGCAGGAGCCGAGCGCGGCCGCCAGCGCGAAGAAAAGGATCGGGACCAGCCCGGCGCGCCCGCGGCAGAGCCGGACCGCGTTCTGCGCCACGCGCTGCAGCGTGCCGTTCACGCCGGCCTGCGCGAACAGCAGCGTGACGCCGGTGAGCGTCAGGAACAGATCGACCGGAAAGCCCGCGGCGACGGTCTTCACCGGCAGCCCGGCGTAGTAGACGCCGATGACCCAGGCGAGGGCCATCGCGAGCAGGCCGACGTTGAGCCGCGTGAAACAGCTCAACAACACGGCCGCGGCCAGGGCCGAGAGCGTCAGCGCGCCGGGGCTCACGCTTCGACGAGCCCCGCGAGCAGGACCGCCGGATGAACGGCTTCGACGCCGGCCAGGTCGTGGACCTGGTGCCGGCAGGAGGTGCCCGCGGCGACCAGCACGGCGCCGGGCTTCAACGCCCGCGCGGCCGGCAGCAGCCGCCGCTCGCCGATGGCTTGCGAGACCTCGTAATGCACGTAGCCGAACGAGCCGGCCATGCCGCAGCAGCCCGAATCGAGCTGCGTGACGGCCGCGCCGGGAACCTTCGCGAGCAAGGCGGCCGCGGGCGCCGCGAGGCCCATCGATTTCTGATGGCAGTGCCCGTGCAGCACGATCTCCTTCGGCCCCGCGCGGAACTGCAGCGGCAGCGTGCCGAGGAACTCTTCGAGCAGCACGGTCGACTTGCCGACGGTCCGCGCGCGGGCGGCTTCGTCGCCGCGCAGCAGGTCCGGGATATCATCGCGCAGCGCCGAAAGGCAGCTCGGCTCGCAGACGACGAGCGGGACACCGGCGGCGGCCTGTTCGTACAGGCGCGCGGTGTTCTGCCGGGCGAGTTCGCGGGCCTCGCCGAGCAGGCCCTGCGAGATGAGCGGCCGGCCGCAGCAGACGTTGTTCGCCAGGCCCGCGGGCTTGCCGCCGGCCGCGAGCAGCGCGAGCGCGGCTTCGCCGATCTGCGGGTCGTAATGGTTCGTGAAGGTGTCGACGAAGAGCAGCGCGCCCGGCGCGGGGGGCGCGGTCCGGACACGGTCGCGCAGCGTGCGGCGCTGCCAGCGGGGCACGGGGCGCCGGGCGTCGATGCCGGTGAACTTCTCGTTCAGCCAGCGCACGGGGGCGAGGTTGGCGACGGCCCCCGAGAGCGGGGCCGTCCCGCTGCCGATCCGCGCGAGGGCGGGCGCGTTGCCGAGCACGCGCGCCTTGAGCGACGGGCCGCCCTGGCGCTCCCAGTGCGCGGCGAGGTATTCGCTCTTGAAGCGCGCCATGTCGACCCCGACCGGGCATTCCGACTTGCAGGCGCGGCCCTCGAGGCAGACGTCGAGAACTTCCTTGACGCCTTCTTCGTGCAGCCCGGCTTCGCCGAGCCGGCCGGCCATCGCGAGGCGCAGGACGTTGGCGCGGCCGCGCGTCGTGTGCTGCTCGTCGCGCGTGGCCATGTAGGACGGGCACATCGTGCCGTCGAGCTTCTTGCGGCAGGCGCCGAGCCCCGAGCACATCTCGACGGCGCCGGCGAGGCCGCCGTATTCGTCGTATTGGAAGTAGGTCGGCGGGCTGACGGTTTTGTAGGCGGGGCCGTAGCGGAGGTTCGCGGTGAGCGGCGGCGTATCGACGATCTTGCCCGGGTTCATCAGGTTGTCCGGGTCGAAGGTGCGCTTGATCTCGCGGAAGGCTTCGTAGATGCGGTCGCCGAACATCTGGCGGATGTACGGGCTGCGGACCATGCCGTCGCCGTGTTCGCCGGAGAGTGCGCCGCCGAACTCGAGGACGAGGTTGGCGACGTCGTCGGCGATAGCCTTGAACTTGGCGACGCCGGCCTCGGTCTTCATGTTGACGACGGGGCGGACGTGGAGGCAGCCGACGGAGGCGTGGGCGTAGATGCCGGCGGAGGTCTCGTGGCGGCGGATGAGTTCGAGGAAGCGCGCGATGTAGTCGCGGAGGCGTTCGGGGGCGACGGCGGTGTCCTCGACGAAGGAGAGCGACTTGTTGTCGTCCTTCATCGACATCGAGAGGCCGAGGGCTGCTTCGCGGATGCCCCAGACGCGGGCCTGGGCGGGGAGGTCGGTGGCGTGGAAGAAGCGTTCGCCGATGGACCGGGCGCGGAGGTCGGCTTCGAGCGCCTGCATGCGGGGCGGGAGGTCCTCGGCGCGGTCGCCGTAGAACTCGACGCAGAGCAGCGCGCCGGGCTCGCCTTCGATGAAGGTCTGGCGCTGGCGGTGGAGGGCGGGGTTGAGCTTCGTGTGGTCGAGGATGAAGCTGTCCATGACCTCGACGGCGGAGGGCTTGTGCTTGAGGATGGCGGGCGTGGCGCCGAGCGCGTCGAGGACGTGGCCGAACTGGATGCAGATGACCGACTTGGCCTTGGGCAGCGGGACGAGGCGGAGCTTGGCCTCGAGGACGATGGCGAGGGTGCCTTCCGAGCCGACCATCAGTTTGGTGAGATCGCAGCGGGCCGGGTCGCGGAACTCGTCGAGGTTGTAGCCCATGACGCGGCGCATGACCTTCGGGAAGCGGGCGTCGACCTCTTCGGCGAGCTCGGCGCCGAGGCGGCGGATGAGGCGATAGCCGCGAGCGGGAATGTCGTCGCCCTGGCAGGCGGCTTCGAGCTCGGCGCCGGCGAGGGGGCGGAGTTCGCGGATGGTCCCGTCGGCGAACAGGACGGTCTGTTCGAGAACGTGATCGATGGTTTTGCCGTAGTAGACGGAGCGGGCGCCGGAGGAGTTGTTGGCCATCATGCCGCCGACGGTGGCGCGGGAGGCGGTGGAGACGTCGGGGGCGAAGCGGAGGTTGTGCGGTTTGAGGAGGGCGTTGAGCTCGTCGAGGACGATGCCGGGCTCGACGCGGCACCAGCGCTCTTCGGGGTTCACTTCGAGGAGGCGGTTGCAGTGTTTGGAGATGTCGATCTGCAGGCCTTCGCCGATGGCCTGGCCGGCCTGCGAGGTGCCGCCGCCGCGGAGGGTGACCGAGATGCGGTGCTCGCGGGCGACGGCGACGGCGGCGAGGAGATCGTCGCGGTCGAGGGGGACGACGACGCCGGCGGGGAGGATCTGATAAACGGAAGCGTCGGTGGAATAGAGGGCGCGGGAAACCTTATCGAAGCGGACTTCGCCGCGGACGCGGGCGCGGAGGGCGCGCTCGAGCGCTTCGGTGTTGGGCGCGATTTGGGTGAGGCTCATCGGGTCCAGACTTCCGCGACGAACTTGCCGCGGTAAGCGTACATCTTCTCATGGAGGTTGGCGGTGGGGTCGGTGTGGGGGGCGACGAAGTGGATCTGGTGGCCGACGGGGGGGAGGTCGGGGCCGGTGAGCATGCCGTGTGCGTCGCCGGCCCAGTGCCACTGGGTGCCGGGGAGGTGGAGGGGTTCGGGGCCGAAGGGGCGATCGGTGGAGAAGGCTTTGAAGCCGGCGTCGACGGTGACGCGGCCGTCGTGGGAGGCGGAGACGACGGTGGCGAGGACGGTCATGGCGACTGGGAACGGGACGCCGCCGATGCGGCCGTAGGCGACGTCCATGAGGGGGTAGGAGCCGGCCTGGAGCTCGGTGAATTCGGGGATCTGGAGGTCGATATCGAAGGTGCCGGTGGAGCCGCCTGTGAGGCGG
>CAYMTH010000351.1:0-2893 GCA_964393235.1 uncultured Solibacteraceae bacterium
GAAGGCGGGCACCAAGAACCCCGTCTTCATGCTCGACGAAATCGACAAGATGTCGACCGACTTCCGCGGCGATCCCTCCGCCGCCCTGCTCGAAGTCCTCGACCCGGCCCAGAACTTCATGTTCCAGGACCACTACCTCGACGTCGAGTACGACCTGAGCGAAGTCTTCTTCATCGCTACGGCCAATGTCCTCCACACGATTCCCGGCCCGCTCCAGGATCGTATGGAAGTCATCCGCCTCTCCGGCTATACCGAGCTTGAGAAGACCGAGATCGCCAAGACCTTCCTCATCCCGAAACAGAAGGAAGCCACCGGCCTCGACGACAAGCAGATCGAGTTCACCCCCGAGGGCCTCGGCACGCTCATCCAGGGCTACACCCGCGAATCCGGCGTCCGGAACCTCGAACGCGAAATCGGTAACGTCTGCCGCAAGATCGCCCGCAAGGTCGTCGAAGTCTCGGCCACCGATACGCCCGAAGACATCGCCAAGGCCGGCGAAGTGATCGAGGAAGCCGCCCCCGCCGTCGCCGCGAAAAAGAAGAAGTCGAAGAAGGCGGCCGCCGCCGAAGAGGCCGCCGCGCAGGAGATCGAGAAGATCGAAAGCAAGCTGCCGGCCGTCACCGTCACGCCGCAGACGCTCACCGAACTTCTCGGCCCGCCCAAGTTCCGCGATACCGTCGCCGACCACAAGAACGAAGTGGGCGCCACCGTCGGCCTCGCCTGGACCGAAGTCGGCGGGTCGATCCTGACCACCGAATGCGCCGTCATGGAGGGCCGCGGCAAGCTGACCCTCACCGGCAAACTCGGCGACGTCATGCAGGAGTCCGCCCAGGCCGCCATGAGCTACCTCCGCTCCCGGTCCAACTCCCTCGGCCTCACCCGCGACTTCTACCGTCACCTCGACATCCACCTCCACGTGCCCGAAGGCGCCATCCCCAAGGACGGGCCCTCCGCCGGCATCACCATCGCCACCTCCATCACCAGCGCCCTCACCAACATCCCCGTCCGCGGCGACATCGCCATGACCGGTGAGATCACCGTGCGCGGCAAGGTGCTCCCCATCGGCGGCCTCAAGGAAAAGATGCTCGCCGCCCACCGCAATGGCATCCACGAACTCGTGCTGCCCAAGGACAACGAGAAGGATCTCTACGACATCCCCGACGTCATTAAGAAGGATATGAAGCTCAACTTCGTCGAGTCGATGGATGAAGTCCTCAAGATCGCCCTCGAACGCGAGGTAACCCCTCTCCCCCTCACGGCCGCCGCCGCGGTTCCCACCGAGCCCCGCCCGGTCGATGACATGACGCACTGATCCGGCCCCCCGGATCAGTGCCTTCCGTACCCCCATGCCATCCCCGAAAGCGGAAGCTCGTTTTATACTAAGTGCTACAAGCCCGGCGCAGTTCCCAAACCTCCGCCTCCCGGAGTTCGCGTTCCTGGGCCGCAGTAATGTAGGAAAATCCAGTCTGCTGAATGTGCTGGCCGGCGTCAGAAAACTGGCCAAGGTCAGCGCTCAGCCCGGCCGGACACAAGCAGTCAACTTCTTCTCCATCGGCGACTCCGTGACGTTCGCCGACCTGCCTGGCTACGGCTTCGCAAAAGTTCCCGCAAATGTAAAACACTCCTGGCAAAGCCTCATCGAGGCTTACCTCGTTCACCGTGAACAGCTCGCGCTCTGCTTTATCCTGCTCGATGCTCGCCGCGGCTGGATGGACAAGGATCTCGAACTCCGCGATTGGCTCATCCACCACGACAGGCCCTTTCTCGTCATAGCCACCAAAATCGACAAACTCAACCAATCGGAATTGCACCGCGGCCTGACCGCTATCCGCCAGACCAACGACGGATTCGATCCAGTGCCGTTCTCGGCCGTCACCGGCCAGGGAGCGAGGGAAATTTGGCAAACGATCAAGACATCATCAACTCGGTAACCCCCGATCCGGCCCCCGCCGCCGGCGAAGAACCCACCACCCCTGCGGCCGACGCCGCGTCCAAACCCAAGGCCGCCCGGCCCAAACCCGCCGACTCGCCTCTCGCCGAACCGGCCGACCTCGCCTCCGCCCGCCGCGACGGCACCCTCGACCTCGTCGAACTCAAGGACCTCTCGATCGTCAAGCTCAATACGATCGCCAAGGAACTCGGCGTCGTCGGCGTCGCCGGCCTCCGCAAACAGGAGCTGATCTTCAAGATCCTCCAGACGCAGGCCGAAAAGTCCGGCCTCATCTTCTCCGAAGGCGTCCTCGAGTGCCTCCCCGACGGCTTCGGCTTCCTCCGCGCCCCGGAATACAACTACCTCCCCGGCCCCGACGACGTCTACGTCTCCCCCTCCCAGATCCGCCGCTTCGACCTCCGCACCGGCGATACCATCTCCGGCCAGATCCGTCCCCCCAAGGAAGGCGAACGCTACTTCGCCCTCATCAAGGTCGACGCCATCAACTTCGAGCCGCCCGAAGAAGCCCGCAACAAAATCTTCTTCGATAACCTCACCCCCCTCTACCCCGACGAACGCATCAAGCTCGAAACCGGCAAGGACGCCATGTCCGGCCGCGTCATGGACCTCCTCGCCCCCATCGGCAAAGGCCAGCGCGGCCTCATCGTCGCCCCGCCCCGCACCGGCAAGACGATGCTGCTGCAGTCCATCGCCAACTCCGTCACCACCAACCACCCCGACGTCACCCTCATCGTCCTCCTCATCGACGAGCGCCCCGAAGAAGTCACCGACATGCAGCGCTCCGTCAAAGGCGAGGTGATCAGCTCCACCTTCGACGAACCCGCCTCCCGCCACGTCCAAGTCGCCGAAATGGTCATCGAAAAGGCCAAGCGCCTCGTCGAACACAAGCGCGACGTGGTCATCCTGCTCGACTCCATCACCCGCCTCGCCCGCGCCTACAAC
>CAYMTH010000351.1:2903-6018 GCA_964393235.1 uncultured Solibacteraceae bacterium
CCAAACGCTTCTTCGGCGCCGCCCGCAACGTCGAGGAGGGTGGCTCGCTCACCATCATCGCCACCGCCTTGATCGATACCGGCAGCCGCATGGACGACGTTATTTTTGAAGAGTTTAAGGGCACCGGCAACATGGAAGTCCACCTCGACCGCAAGCTGGTCGACAAGCGCGTCTTCCCCGCCATCGACATCAACAAGTCCGGCACGCGCAAAGAAGAACTCCTCATGCCCAAAGAGGAACTCAACCGCGTCTGGATCCTCCGCAAGGTGCTCAACCCCCTCTCCCCCGTCGAATCCATGGAGCTTCTCCTGGATAAGCTCGCGAAAACTCGCTCGAACGCCGAATTCCTGGCATCCATGAACGGGTAGTTGCACCAACCCCGGGGCCGATCCCGCAAGGAAGCGGAAAACGAATCGATACACCCCCATAACCTTTTGCATGAAAGTATCGTCATAGCTGGTAAGTAACCCTGTCCGTCCGGGGCCCATACCGGCGGCGAGGAGTGTCAGCTGATGTTTTCCCCTCAATCCGACATGAATTCCGGGATGGCGATGACGCCCATGCAGATGTCCGGCGCGGCCGTGCCCAACGTGCCTTCGCCCTCGACGTCTCCGTCCGGCGCAGGCCCGCAAGTTGTTACACCGCCTGAACTTCCGGAAAAACGGTCGTATGCGTGGGCGTGGCTCCTCCTGCTCGGGGTGGCTGCCGGCGCGGGCTATTGGACCTGGCAGAACCAGCAGAAAAAGGCCGCCGAAGCCACGGTCGTCGCCATCCGCATGGCGCCCGCCCAGGCCGGCCCGATCCAGCGCACCCTCCGGCTCACCGGCGTCACCGCGGCCGAAAAATATGTTTCGTTGATCGCCCCGTCCCTCCGCGGCGGTCGCGGCAGCTCCTCCGGCGGTGGTTCCATGGCCATGGGCATGTCCGGCGGCGGTCGCGGCGGTGGTTCCACGATGTCCTCGGGTGGCGGCGGCTCCACGGGCGGCGGGTCTTCGTCTTCTTCTTCCTCCTCTTCCTCCTCCGGCGGGCGTGGCTCCGGTAGCTCGGTCGCCTCGGCCGGCACCTCGCTGGCTTCCACCTCCGGCGCCTCCTCCGCGGCCGGCAACTCGAATTTCTCCGGCGATACCCTCGCCTCCACCTCCGGCGCCGCCGGCGGCACCGCCCTCCGTTCGGCCCGCTCGGCCGCCGGTGGCGCCTCTCGCGTCTCCACCTCGGCCCGCTCCTCCCGCACCGTCAGCTCCTCTTCGGCCTCCCTCGGCTCCGATGGCCTCGGCTCCACCTCCGGTTCCATCCCCGGCGGCGGCGGCGGTGGTGGCGGCAGCAGCATGGGCGGCGGCCGCGGCGGCGACTTCATGATGCAGATCCAGGCGCTGGCCCCCAACGGCTCCCGCGTCGCCAAGGGCGAGACTGTCGCCGAGTTCGACCGCCAGTACATGCTCCTCCGCCTCGACGACTACAAGTCCAACGTCGACCAGTCCGAAAACTCGATGAAGGCCTCCATGGCCAACCTCGAAGTCACCCGCAAGTCCTACGAGCAGCAGATCAAGGCCGCCAAGAATATGGTGGAGAAGGCCGAACTCGACATGCGCACCATCCCGGTCCGCAGCGCCATCGACTCCGAACGCCTCCGCCTCGCCCTCGAGGAAGCCCGCGCCAACCTCAAACAGCTCCAGGAAGCCGCCCGCTACGTCGACATCGGCGAACGCGCCACCCTCAAGGTCGCCGACCTCGAACTCGCCGCCACCAAGCTCGAATTCCGCCGCGCCCAGGCCAACGCCGACCGCATGGTCATGAAGGCCCCCATGGACGGCCTCGTCGTCGTCCAGAACACCTTCCGCGCCGGCGACTTCGGCCCCATCCAGCAGGGCGACCAGATCTACCCCGGCATGCTGTTCATGCAGGTCGTCGACCAGTCCTCCATGATCGTCAAGGCCTCCGTCAATCAGGCCGACGTCCAGAACCTCCGCCTCGGCCAGAAGGCCAAGGTCCGCTTCGACGCCTTCCCGGGCCTCGAACTCCCGGCCCACGTCACCACCATCGGCGCCATCACCAAAACCGGTGGCACCCGCGCCAGCTTTAAGAAGGATGTCGCCGTCATGCTCCGCCTGGAGAAGATCGACCCCCGCGTCATCCCCGATCTTAGCGTCAGCGCCGACGTCGTCCTCGACGAGTCCGAGAACGCCACCGTCGTGCCCGCCGAAGCCATCCAGTACGATGACTCCCTCGCCGGCGCCGCTCCCAAGCCCTTCGTCCACGTCCGCAACGCCGCCGGCGCCTGGACCCGCCGCGAAGTCGAGCTCGGCCTGACCAACAACACCCACGTCGCCGTCAAGTCCGGCCTCAAGGCCGGCGAAGTCGTCGCCCTCGAACCGCCGTCAACCAACAAACCGCCGGAATCCGCCGCCAGTTAGTGCCACGCCGCCACTGCCTCCACCGGTCCAGTTCAAATTTTTGTAGGGGAACCCATGTCGAAAGATATCAAACCGAAAGTGCGTCTCGGCCAGTCGGCCGCCGGTAACCGCCGCCGCGCCATCCTTTCGTTCATCACCTTTGTCGTCCTCGCCGCCGGCGGCTATGCGGCCTACCGCTACACCGGTCAGACCAAGGTCGAGGTGCCCGTCGCCCGCGTCCGCCAGGGCGAGTTCATCATCTCCGTCAAAACCCGCGGCGAAGTGCGCAGCTCCCGTTCCGTCATCCTTTCGGCCCCCCAGATCCCCGACCCCCGCATCGTCATGCTCGCCGAGTCCGGCAAGCCCGTCTCCAAAGGCCAGACCGTCATCGAGTTCGACGCCGCCCAGCAGGAACAGTACTACCTCGACCGCGCCACCTCCGTCCGTACCGTCGACAAGGAAATCGTCCAGATGAAGGCGTCCCACCGCATCACCAAGGAAATGGACTCCATGAACCTGATGACGGCCACCTATAACGTCGACCGCGCCAAGCTCGAAGCCTCCAAAGCCGAAATCCTCTCTGAGATCGAAGGCAAGAAGAACCGCATCGACGTCGGCACCGCCCAGGGCGACCTCGAACAGGTCAACGTCACCATCAAGGCCCACGGCACCACCCAGCAGGCCGACCTCGACCGCCTCGACAGCAAGAAGGACAAAACGGTCCG
>CAYMTH010000352.1:0-2821 GCA_964393235.1 uncultured Solibacteraceae bacterium
AGCCGCTCCCTCTGCTCCAGTTCCGCCCGCGCCTCTTCCAGCAGGCCCTCCACGTCCCGCAAATCGCGCTGCGCCGCCGCCAACGCGGCCCGCGCCGACTCCAGTTCGACTCGCAATGCGTCCGTGGCTTTCCCCTTCGCCTCGGCCTCTCCCGCCGCCTCCGCCAACGCCGCGATGCGCGCGTCCCGTTCCGCAATCGCCCGCGCCCCGTCTTCGATCACCGCCAGTCGCTCCGCCGCCGCCGCCTCGAACAGCGCCCGCTGCTCCCGGCACTCCAGCAGTTTCCCCGTCAGGAAATGCACCTGTTCCAGCAGGCCCGTCCGCGCGTCGGACGGCTGCGTGTCGGGTTGATCGCCGCTCGGTGCCATAGCCGCGCCTGCTACTTGCGCGCCACCGGATTTTGCTCGTACCAGGCGATCGTCTTCGCCAATCCCTCTTCCAGGTTCACCTTCGCCCGGAATCCAAATCGCTCAAACGCCCGCGTCGTATCCAGCATCCGCCGAGGCTGCCCGTTCGGCCGCGCTGTGTCCCACACCAGTTTCCCGTTGAAACCGGATAGCTGCGCGATCTTCTCCGTCAGGTCCTTGATCGACACCTCGAACCCGCTGCCCAGGTTCACCGGATCGGCTCCGTCGTACTGCTCGGCGCCGCAAATCAACCCCTCCGCCGCATCTTCGACATAGAGAAACTCCCGCGTAGGCGACCCGTCGCCCCAGCAGATAATCTCCCCGGCCCCGGCGTCACGGGCCTCCACCGCCTTCCGGATCAGCGCCGGAATGACGTGCGACGATTCCAGATCGAAATTGTCACGCGGACCATAGAGGTTCACGGGCATCAGGAAGATCGCGTTCATCCCGTACTGCTGCCGGTACGCCTGGCACATCACCAATAAGGATTTCTTCGCGATCCCGTACGGCGCATTCGTCTCCTCCGGATAACCGTTCCAGAGGTCGTCTTCCTTGAATGGCACCGGCGTGAATTTCGGATACGAGCAGATCGAACCCGCGACGATCGTCTTCTCGACGCCGTGCACCCGCGCCGCTTCGATCAGGTGCAGCCCCATGATCGCGTTCTGATAAAAGAACGAGCCAGGGTTCTCCTTGTTGGCGCCGATCCCGCCCACAACCGCCGCCAGGTGGAAAATCACCTCCGGCCGGTACGCCGAGAACATTTTCTCGATGCCCTCGGTCGTCGTCAGGTCGAACTCCCGCTTCCTCGGCACGAACACCTGCTCGCAGCCCCGTGCCTTCAGCGCGTCGACAACGAACGATCCCAGAAACCCGCCGCCGCCCGTGACGACAATCCGCTTCCCCTTTAAATCCAGCATCGTTCCCCTCCGGTTCCCCGGGCTAGCCGTTCTGCGCGGCCATTGTTACCACGCCCGCCCGCTGCCGCTCAATCGCCTCGATTTCGGCGTCCACCATCAGGCGAACCAGTTCCTTGAAGCCCACCTGGTGCTCCCAGCCCAGCTTCTGCCGCGCCTTGGTCGGATCCGCCAGCAACGCGTCGACCTCCGCCGGCCGGTTGTACCGCGCGTCGAAATCGACGTACTGCCGCCAATCCAGGTTCACGTGCCCGAACGCCTCTTCCACAAACTCGCGCACGCTGTGGGTCTCGCCCGTCCCGATGACGTAGTCTTCCGGCGATTCCTGCTGCAGCATCATCCACATCGCCTCGACGTACTCTTTCGCGTAGCCCCAGTCGCGCTTCGCGTCCAGATTTCCCAGATACAGCTTCTCCTGCAGCCCCGCCTGGATGTGCGCCACCGCCCGCGCGATCTTCCGCGTCACGAACGTCTCGCCCCGGCGCGGCGACTCGTGGTTGAACAGAATCCCGCTCACCGCGAACATGTTGTAGCTCTCCCGGTAGTTCACTGTCATCGTGTGCGCAAACAGCTTCGCGCAGGCGTACGGGCTCCGCGGATGGAAGAGCGTGTCCTCGTTCTGCGGCGGCGGCGTCGATCCGAACATCTCGCTCGACGAGGCCTGGTAGAACCGCGCCTTCACCCCCGTCTTCCGCAACCCCTCCAGAAGACGCAACGCGCCCATGCCGGTGATGTCCCCGGTGCTCTCCGGAATATCGAAACTCACCCGCACATGGCTCTGCGCCGCCAGATTGTACACTTCGTCCGGCCGGATGTCGTAGAGCAGCGTCCACAGGCTACTCGTATCCGATAAATCCCCAAAATGCAGGTAGAACCGCTTGTTATGCTCGTGCAAGTCGGTATAAATACTATCTACGCGACCTGTATTGAAGCTGCTCGATCTACGCTTGATCCCGTGTACTTCATAACCTTTTTGAAGCAGAAACTCCGCCAGATACGACCCATCCTGACCTGTAACGCCCGTAATCAGTGCCTTTTTCATTCGTTTATTGTCGTTTTGCCCAAGTGTATCGTTCCAGACAGGATATCACAGGGATACTCCCCACCCTCCCCGCTTGACGTCGCCTCTTTTCAGGTTTACTCTTACAGTTGAACAGTTGTTCAAGTGTTCAGGGTGATCTCGATGGCCCTTCCTCTTCCTCCCACCTGCGCTCCCGAAGACCACGCCCATCAGGCGCCCGTCCAAACCGTCTCCGCCGAGGCCATCGACCGCGCCGCCCGCATCTTCCGCGCCCTCGGCGAACCCTCCCGTCTCCGCCTCCTCACCCTCCTCGCCCGCCGCCCCGCCTGCGTCTCCGAAGTTGCGCTCGCCGAAGGCGAAGAGCTCTCCACCATCTCCCAGCGTCTCCGGGTCCTCCGTGCCGAGGGCCTCGTCTCCCGCCGCCGCCGCGGTAAGCACATCGAATATGGGTTGGCCGATGAGCACGTTGCCGACCT
>CAYMTH010000352.1:2921-5566 GCA_964393235.1 uncultured Solibacteraceae bacterium
CCCCACGGCGGCCACTGCGACAACCACGGCGCCGTCACCCTCGCCTGATTCCCGCTTCTCCGTAGTAAAAAGGTAGCTGCCATGTCATCAGCCGTCGATAAGGGCGCGACCCGGGATACCCGCCAGCGTCGCGCCATCCGGGCCGCATTCCTCGCCGCCGATCGCCCGCTCGACCCCAACGAGGTTCTCGAGCTGGCGACCGGCGAACACACCGGTCTCGGCATCGCCACCGTCTACCGCAATATCAAGATGTTGCTCGACGAAGGCTGGCTCACTACCGTCGAGCTCCCCGGCGAGGTCACTCACTATGAACTCGCCGGCAAGGAGCACCACCACCATTTCCATTGCCGCGCCTGTGGCAAGGTCTTCGAACTCCACGCCTGCCTGCCCAACGTCCAGAAACTGGCGCCCCCTGGCTTCCGCGTCACCGGACACGAGCTTCTTTTGTACGGCGAGTGCCGGGAATGCGCCCCGGCGTGAGAGAATAAAAGGACCCGGGCGGTTAGCTCAGCCGGTTAGAGCGCCTGCCTTACAAGCAGGAGGTCCACAGTTCGATCCTGTGACCGCCCACCACGATAATCTCGGGGCCCTTGCGCATCGGCGCGGGTTTTGTACAATGGTTATCGACGATGGCAAACGAACAGTGGGCGAAAGCCCACTTTTTTATTTGCTCTCCGGATACGGCATGCGCCAGGAACTTATCGACAAAATCTGGGAAATCGCCGACCGCGTCGCCCGCGGCGCGGATATCGACGTCGTCGACGCCGAATTTCTCGGCGGCGGACGCCATCGCGTGCTCCGCGTCTATATCGATAAACCCGGCGGCGTCACCCATGGCGACTGCGAAGCCGTATCCACCGGTATGGAGGCGATCCTCGATGCCGAAGATATCATTCCCGGCGGACAGTACACCCTTGAGGTCAGCTCGCCGGGCGTCGAACGCAAATTGACCCGACCGCGCGACTTCGAACTGTCGATCGGCAAAAAAGTGAAGGTGGTCCTCCGCGAACCCGTCGATGGGTCCGCCGCCTGGACCGGTACCCTCAGCGCCTTCAATGGCCAGGCCCTCACCGTCGAAACCGCCGACGGCAAGTCCGCCGCCCTCCCCCTGGATAAGGTCAAAAAAGCGAATCTGAAATTTGAATGGTAGATGCGCCGCCCCTGCCGGCGGCGGAAAGAGAGGAAGTAGCGTGGGAACGATTTATCAGTCCATCGAGATGCTGAGCAAGGAAAAAGGCATCAATCCGCAGGTCGTCATCGACGCCGTCAAGGATGCCATGCTGGCCGCCGCCCGGAAGCAGTTCAAGGGCAACGAGGAACTCGTCGCCGACTTCGATGAACGCACCGGCGCCATCCAGATCTCCGCTGTCAAGGTGATCGTCGAACAGGTCGCCGACGCCGTCCGCGAAATCAGCCTCGCCGAAGCCCTCGAATACGACCGCGCCGCCCAGCTCGGCGGCATGATCAAATTCCCCAAGAAGACCGAAGCCCTCGGCCGCATCTCCGCCCAAACCGCCAAGCAGGTCATCATGCAGAAGGTGCGCGAAGCCGAACGCGACACCATCTTCAACGAGTTCCATAACCGCGTCGGCGAACTCGTCAACTGCACCGTCAAGCGCATCGAAATGGGCGACCTCGTCTGCGACGTCTCGTCGAAGACCGAAGCCCGCCTGCCCAAACGCGAACAGTCGCGCCTGGAAAGCTTCCAGGTCGGCGACCGCGTCCGCTGCGTCATCAAGTCCGTGGAACGCTCCGGCAAGAACTCCGGCGTCATCCTCTCCCGCGCCGATTGCGAATTCGTCAAGCGCCTCTTCGAGCAGGAAGTCCCCGAAATCTACGACAATACCGTCGTCATCCGCGCCTGCGCCCGCGAAGCCGGCGAACGGACCAAGATCGCCGTCGCCAGCCGTGACCGCGACGTCGATTCCGTCGGCGCCTGCGTCGGCATGAAGGGCATGCGTGTGCAGTCGATCATCCGCGAACTCCGCGGCGAAAAGATCGACATCATCGAACACTCCGAGGACCCCGTCCAGTTCGCCACCCACGCCCTGTCGCCCGCCAAGATCAGCCGCGTCTCCATCCTCGACCTCAACGACCGCCACATGGAAGTGATCGTCGACGACAACCAGCTCTCCCTCGCCATCGGCAAGAAGGGGCAGAACGTCCGCCTCGCCGCCAAGTTGATCGGCTGGAAGATCGACATCAAGAGCGAAGAGGAAAAACGCCGCGAAGTGGAAGCCCAGATGGCCCAGTTGCAGGTCACCGGCGCCCCGCTCTCCATCCTCATCGATTTCGGCTGTCCGGAAAAGGTGGTCGAGCGGCTCTTTGAAGCCGGCATCGGCACCGTCGAACGTCTCGGCGCCATGACCCCCGAAGAGATTCAGCAGATCCCCGGTATCAACGCCAAGGCGCTCGAATCCATCCAGTACGCCGTTAACGCCTATTACGGACCTTACGAAGAGGAGCTGCCGCCCGCCGAGGCCACCCCTTCCGAAGCGCCCGCCGAGCCGGCTGTCGAACAACCCGTCGAAGCCGCCGTCGAACAACCCGCGGAAACCGCCGCCGCCGCCGAACCTGGCGTCGAGGCCGCTCCCGATCCTGAACCCGAGCAGTAGTGTAGTGTAATCGCCGCGGTCCCGGAGCCC
>CAYMTH010000352.1:5576-6011 GCA_964393235.1 uncultured Solibacteraceae bacterium
TCTGTTACCATGACAGAAGGGGCAGTAACGGCTCGCGTCACCGTCAATGTGCCGTAATGGCCGGGACGCCACCGTCGCGTATTTGTTTTTCTCTCCATCTATGAGTAAGATCCGAATCAACGAACTGGCACGGGAGCTCGAAGTTAAGCCGAGCGCGATCATTGACGCACTTCCCGAGCTGGGCGTTCAAGACAAGAAGACCCACTCCAGTTCGATCGATGACGATCTTGCTCTCTTGATCCGTAATCATTTGAAGAACGATCCGAATGTCGTTCGCTATCGGGAAACCGATGAACAGCGGGCTGAGTATGAACGGGAACAGGCCGCCGAGGCCGAAGCCGCCGCGGCCGCCCCGCCGCCGCCTCCGCCTGCCGCGGTCGTGGCGCCGCCCCGGCCCGCCATCCTGCGGCCCCCGGTCGCCCCGCCGCTGGCCTC
>CAYMTH010000353.1:0-5976 GCA_964393235.1 uncultured Solibacteraceae bacterium
GTGGGGGACGGCGGGCTGGGCGGGGGGGTTGGCTCCGGGGGGGGGGGGGGGGGGGGCGGCGGGACGGGAGGGGGGGTTCGGCCGGGGGGGGGCGCCGGCGCCGGAGACGAGGCGGTGGGAGGAGAGATCGTAGCCGCGGGTGTCGCCGGCCTCGAAGAAGAGTACGTTGTCCTTGACGCCGTAGAAGCGGGCGGTGTGGAGGAACTCGTTGGCGCGGAGGTTTGCGGCGACGGGGATGAGGCGGCGGTCGCGGGCGTCCTTGGAGATGAGGAGGAGGGAGAGTTTGTAGCGGTCCTTGTCGGGGTTGCGGTGGAGTTCGGGGACGCGGCCTTCGAGGGTGTGGATGAGCGTGGCGATGTAGGGTCCGGCATCGAACGAGGCCCCGATGGGGGCGCCGGGGGATTCCGGGACGAGGCGGGAGCAGCCAGCGAGGGCGGCGAAGAGGAGGGGGGCGAGACGGTTGAACATGCTCTACAAGGACAGGCGCGGAGAGCGGGCGGGGGTTATCGTCCGGCCGCCTTTTTGAAGTGGCGGTCGAGTTTGTCGAGGGCGATGGTGGCGAGTTCGTCGATGATCGACCACGATTCGCACGGCCCTCTGGTGTTCATGACGGCACCGGCGCTATCACGGAGATGGCGCTACTCGAGGGGCAGGGCGGGGTCGGGGCCGGCGTCTTTGGGCGTGACGATGGTGCGGACGATGGTGCGCCGGGCGACGTCGATGACGTGGATCTTGCCCTGGGCCTGGACGCCGGAGAAGGCCCAGCGGCCGTCTTTGGACAGCGTCAGCGACAGGGGCTGGCCGCCGAGGGCGATGCGGCCGGTCTCGCGGCGGGTGGCGACGTCGGCGAAACCGACGGCTTCGCCCTTTTCGCCGAGGGAGTAGACGAGCGTCTTGCCGTCAGGCGTGATGGCGACACGGTTGGGGTAGAGGCTCGTCTTGATTTCGGCAGTCACGCGGTCGCGGGCGGGATCGATGAGGGAGATCGTATTGGACTGGGCGTTGGTGAGAAAGATCGTCTTGCCGTCCGGGGAGAGGACGCCGCCCTGGGGATACTTGCCGGTGGGGATGAGCTTCGTCTGGCCGGTCTCGATATCGATGGAGGCGACGTTGCCGGAGTTGGTGTTCGACACGTAGGCGCGGCGGCCGCCGGGTCCGAACAGGACCATGTGGGGGGACTTGCCCTGGACGTCGAACTTGCGGAGGACCTTGCGGTTGGCGGGGTCGACGAGGAGGAGGCCGTCGGGGTTTTCGATGGTCACGACCATGAGGCCGGAGACAGGATGGACGGCCATGCCGTGGGGGCGGCGGTATTCGCCGAGGTCGATGACGCCGGTTTTGGCGCGGGTGGCGGCGTCGATGATGGAGATGGTGTTGCCGCCTTTGCCGGCGTACTGCATCCAGAGGATGCCGTTGTCGGTGACGTAAAGGGACTTGCCGTCGCGGGAGCGGACGATTTCGTGGGGATAGGTGCCGACCTTGACTTCGCCGGTGCGTTCGCCGGTGGGGGAATAGAAGCCGACTTTGCCGGCGATCTTCTCGACGACGGCGACCGGGGGTGGGGCGGCGAGGGGGAGGGCGAGGAGGAGGAGAGAAACACGCGTGGCAGGGGTGTCGTATCGCCGCTGCCAAGGCGGGCGCAAACACTGTAGAATGTCATGGACTATGAAACGATCGCCGATACTGCCGGTATTCGCCGCCCTCGTGTTGCTGACGGGGATTACGGCCACGATTCGCGCCCATCAGGCGGCGCCCGAGAAGGTGAGCGGACAGGGGAAACTGCGGTTCCGCGTGCTGTACGGCGGGAACCATCTGCCGGCCGAGGCGCAGAAGGTCCTGAAAGCCGCGCACGGCGGGTTCGCCGTCGATAAGCGGAAGGGCAAGGGCGAGACGTATTTCGCGCTGCCGGGCGCGGGGATTCTGCAGATCAGCGCCGATTTGAAGAGCGTGAAGCTGCTGCCGACCGATGACGCGTATCTGGACACGCTGATGCATAACGCGACGGGGTGTTCGGCGGGCGGCGGGGATTACCTGACGTTCCCGGGCAACGCCGCGAACAAGGTGTTCACGACGACGCTGGACGGCAAGCTGGTGGGCACGCTGACGCCGCCGACCGAAGCCGACGACCTGGGCAACGAGACGGCCAACACCTACTTTAAGAACAAGGGGCCGTTCATCCCGACCGACGTCGAGTATCTGAACGGGCTGTTCTATATCGCGACGGGCTATTCGAAGCTGGACTACGTGCTGACCGCGAAGGTCACGCCGGGCGCGACGGTGGACGCGAAGTGGAACAAGCTGGCGTTCGGCGGGCGCGGGACTGGCGTGGGGCAACTGGGTACTGGGCACGGGATCACGGTGTCGCCGGACCGGAAGCGGATCGACGTGGCGGACCGGCCGAACTCGGAGATCGACCGGTATACGCCGGATGGGAAGTATCTGGAAACGGTCACGCTGCCGAAGGGTTCGTTTCCGTGCGACACGCAGTTTGACGGGAAGTACATGACGATCGGGGCGCTGCACGGGCCGGACCGGACGAAGGGCGCGCCGATTTATGTGCTCGAGAAAGACAAGGTCGTTTCGACGATCATGCCGAAGGAAGAGCTGGGGCTGGCGAACTTCCAGCACATCCACAACGCCGTGATGCGGAAGGTGGGCAAGAAGCTGTACATCATTGCGCAGGCGTGGAATCCGGGCGATTTCGCGATTCTGGAGCAGGTGGACTAACCGGTTGCGGGAAGGCCCCGGGGGCTTGCGCCTCCGGGGCTTTTTCTTTTGGCGGTAGGCTAGTGGGTGATGACCTTCTGGAGTTCGTTGGCGGCGGCGGCGCTGGGCGTCGCGGTGATGCTGGGAGCGTTTGGGGCGCACGGGTTGCGGGACCGGCTGGACGCTTATGCGATGGGCGTTTACGAGAAGGCCGTCTTCTACCATTTCGTGCACGCGCTGGGGCTGCTGGCGGTGTCGATGATGCCGAAGCTGGGGGCGTTGACGGAGGACGCGGCGGGGAAGGTGTGCGTGCTGCTGTTGACGGGGATCGTGGTGTTTTCGGGGTCGTTGTACGTGCTGGCGGTGACGGGCGTGCGGACGCTGGGGATGATCACGCCGATCGGGGGCGTGGCGTTTATCGCGGGATGGCTGTGGCTGGCCTGGAAGCTGGCGCGGGGGTAAGGATTCGATGCTGAGTTTGTTGACGTATCTGCTGCTGCAGGCGCAGTATTCGGCGCCGGAGGGCCCGGACGGGCTGGTGTACAAGAGCGACTACAAAGACCTGCGTTTCGCGACGCTGCGCAAGGGAAAATGGGACGTGTGGCGGGTGCGGGGGTACCAGGGGGGCGCGGGGAAGGCGGCGCCGGTGGCACCGGCGGAGGGGGCGCAGATGGAGGCGCACCTGAAGAAGATCGCGGCGGTGGTGGAATCGACGCCATACGCGCAGGCGCTGACGGGATGGTACGCGGACCGGTCGGTGGGGTGGCAGCGGGCGACGCCGGTGCGGGGGAACTACGGGTTGTTTCCGTTTCACCTGATGGACGAGCGGAAGAACGGGGTGTGGGGGCCGGACTGGCGGCAGGAGACGGTTTCGATCTACTACAACGTGAACGGGGAGTGGCCGGACACGCGGGAGCGGGCGGTGCTGCAGGAGTCGCACGAGGACGGGACGCTGACGCGGTTTTATGCCGATCCGCGGCCGGAGACGACGTTTCACGGGTATCCGGTTTATGACGGGGACGTGGTGATCACGCGGGGAGGGCGGCCGTTGTTCGTGCCGGTGCGGGTGGACCGGGCGCTGCGGTATTTTCTGCCGAAGCACCGGGCGGACCGGAAGACGGCGGAGGAACGGCTGGCGATGCTGAAGGGGCAGTTGGCGGAGGCGGAGGCGCCGGCGTTCGCGGCGGAGGCGATGGCGGCGTTCGAGAAGGAGTACGGGAGTTACCGGACGACGCGGCCGCAGGATTACGAGCACCGGCGGAAGACGCGGCTGGATTATATCGACCGGGAGCGGGCAGAGCGGCGGGCGGCGGCGACGCCGGTGGAGGGGACGGCGAAGGGAGCGTGGTACTGGACGCCGGTGCGGGCGCTGGAGGCGGCCGAGCGGCTGGCGGCGTCGGGGCGCGGCGGGCAGGCGGCTTGTTTCACGGCCGGCGGGGAAGGGCTGTACGAGGCGCGGGGGCAGGTGGGCGTGGAGGGGCCGGGATGCAAACCGTTGATGGAGCCGAACCCCGGCTACTACGACCCGGCGCTGCCGCGGACGGCGCCGCAGTTGCTGACCATCACGTCGGTGAAGCGGTGCCTGGACACGGCGAAGAATCCGGCGGTGGCGCTGGCGCAGATGGATCCGATTCCGCACGGGTGCGCGGTGCACACGCGGATCTGGGAAGAGATGGACTGGCGGGCGCTGGCGGCGGTGCTGGCGCCGTAAGCGCCCCCGATTAGAACATCACTTTGAGCGACACCTGCCAGTTGCGGCTGTCGCCGGCGGTGCCGGTGATGCGGCCGAAGGCGGTGTTGGTGGGGGTGGTGTTCGGGGCGTTGAAGTTGGTGTGGTTCCAGGCGTTGTAGGCGTCGGCGCGGAACTGGGTCTTCAACGACTCGCGAATGGTGAAGTTCTTGACGATGGAGAAGTCCCAGCTGCGCTGGCCGGGGGAGCGGACGCCGTTGAGGCGCAGGGGGAAGAGGCGGTAGTTGTTTGCGAGCTGCTGGTTGGCGTTGCGGTTGAAGCCGGCGTCGGTATTGAACCAGCGGTCGACGTCGCGCTGGCCGGCGGGGAGGTTGATATTGGCGATGTCGCCGTTGAAGATGGCGTTGCCGAAGCCCATGGGGCCGCCGGACTGGAGGGCGACGACCGCGCCGAGCTGCCAGCCGCCGAGGATGAAATTGACCGGGGCGGGCAGGGCGGAGCCGAACTTGCGGCCCTTGCCGACGGGGATTTCCCAGATGCCGGTGGAGGCGATGCGGTGGGTACGGTCGAAGCTGGACACCGATTCGTAGGGGAGGGCGTCGGCGGAATTCATGAACTCGATGGCTTCCATGGTCTTGGACCAGGTGTAGGCGAGCTGGAAGGTGAAGCCCTGGAGGAAGCGGCGTTCGGCGCGGACCTGGAGGGAGTGGTACCAGGAGTAGCCGATGGGCATTTCGACGGAGATGTCGCCGAACTGGGGGAAGGGGCGGAGGAGGTTGGCGCGGGTGATGTTGGCGCCGTAGATGGGGTTGGTGCCGCGGAAGGGGTTGGGGAACTGCTGGGAAAGGTAGTCGATGCGAGCCTGGTCGCGGGAGGCGGAGCGGCTGAGGTATTCGTTGGGGACGGCGTTGAGCTGGCGTTCGACGTCGAGGCGGGTGCCGCGGTTGGCGACGTAGCTGGTATCGAGCAGGAGCTGGCCGGGGAGGACGTGCTGGACGCCGAGGGACCAGCGCTGGGCGTAGCCCTGGAGGTTGGGACGGTAGTAGGCGGTGAGGGACTGGCCGAGGTTGGTTTCGAGGCCGCCGGCGGGGCCGCGGGGGGCGATGAGGCCGTTGGGGAAGGGGTTGGCGGTGGTGGCAACGTAGGTGAGGCCGCTGTCGAGGGAGGCCTGGATGGGGGTGGACTGGGCGAAGCCGGTCTGGAGCGGGAGGATGGTGTTGACGCCGAGGGTGTTGAAGAAGATGCCGTAGCCGCCGCGGATGATGGTGTTCTTCGTCATCTCGATGGCGAAGCCGATGCGGGGCATGAAGTTGTTCTTTTCGCCGAGGAAGGGGCTGCGGCCGACGCCGTTGGCGTTGACCCAGGTGAGGCCGCCGAGGGCGCGGAACTGGGCGGCGGGGAGTTCGGCGATGGGGTTGCGGGCGTAGTTGGCGCGGGCGGCGGCGTCGATGGGGTTGGCGGTGGTGCCGTCGAACTGCGAGAGGAGGCGGTTGTAGCGTTCGTTGATGGGGGTTTCGAGCTCGTAGCGGAGGCCGAGGTTGAGGGTAACGCGGCGGCTGAACTTCCAATCGTCGTGGATG
>CAYMTH010000354.1:0-1951 GCA_964393235.1 uncultured Solibacteraceae bacterium
GGGGTGGGGGGGCGGGGGCGCCGGGGTTCGGGACCGGGGGGGGGGGGAGGGCGCGGGACGGGGTGATGCCGGCGGGGGGGGGGGTGGCGGGGGGGGTGTGCGGCGGGAAGGGGTGGGTTTTCGCGCGGGGACACGCTAAAGCATGTCCCCGGGGAGGGGGCGCTGGGTTGCGGCGGGATGGGGTGGTTTCGCGCGGTAGGACAAATCCGAGGAGCCAGGCTCCTAGGAGATGTCTGGGGGTTAGCGGGCGGTTTTGAGGATCAGGGAGAGCAGGTTCCAGGCCACCAGGATCGCGAAACCGATGTTGATGCGGGTGAGAAGCTGCCCCTTGGCCGTCTGCCAACAATACACGCCCAGTGCGATCGCCACCAGCTTTACCGCGGCTAAACCGGCGAGCGGGGACGGAAAGACGCTCATCGCCCAGTTCACGATCGGGTTGCCTTCACTTACCCCATTAATCAGGAAGGCGACGGTCGTAAGGAAGTCGAGGACCTGGAGGTAAGAGTATTGGTAGAGGGTCTGCGTCATGCCGGCGTTCTCTTCCCCCTTAGCCTATCGAGGGGGACGCCTTAGTCCAATAGAACCCCGGTGTCAAAACTATTTTCCGCTCGTACTAGTACCCTACAGGCGGAAGCTCTGGCCGCGCTCGGGGATGATGGGGCGAATGTTGAATCGCTCTTCCATCGCGAGGGCGAGGGCCTGCTGCTGGTTGTATTCGCCGTGAACGAGGAACACCTCCTTGACCGAACGGACGAGGGGTTCCATCCAGGCGAGGAGTTCCTGCTGGTCGGCGTGGCCGGAGAGTTCGTTGATCTTGACGACCTCGGCGCGGACGCGGACGGGTTCGCCGAAGATGTTGACCTCGCGCTGGCCTTCGAGGAGTTTGCGGCCGAGGGTGTTTTCGGCCTGGAAACCGGTGATGAGGACGGTGTTGCGGGGGTCGGGGACGTTGTTGCGGAGGTGGTGGAGGATGCGGCCGGCTTCGGCCATGCCGGAGGCGGAGATGATGATGCAGGGGACGCGGAGATCGTTGAGCGCCTTCGATTCTTCGACGTCGCGGATGTAGCGGAGGCGGTGGAAGCCGAAGGGGTCGTGGCCGTTGTCGAGGAAGGCGTTGGTTTCGATGTCGTAGCACTCGGTGTGGGTGCGGAAGGCCTCGGTGACGTTGACGGCGAGGGGGCTATCGACGAAGACGGGGATTTCGGGGATTTTGCGGTCGAGGATGAGTTCGTGGATGAGGAGGACGAGTTGCTGGGTGCGGCCGACGGCGAATGCGGGGGCGATGATCTTGCCGCCGCGGGCGGCGGTGGCGTTAATGACGGAGGCGAGTTTGTCCTTGGCGTGGAGGAGGGGGAGGTGGAGGCGGTCGCCGTAGGTGGACTCCATGATGAGGATGTCGGCTTCGGGGGCGCGTTCGGGGTCACGGATGATGGGGAGGGAGCGGCGGCCGATGTCGCCGGAGAAGAGGAGGCGTTTGCCTTCGATTTCGAGTTTGAGGAAGGTGGAACCGAGCATGTGGCCGGCTTCGTGGGTGGTGGAGAAGACGCCGGGGAGGACTTCGGTGCGGGAGTGCATGGCGACGGGGCGGAACTGCTCCATGGCGGCGCGGGCGTCGTTCATGTTGTAGAGGGGTTCGACGGGATCGCCGTCGGACTCGGGGAGGACGCGGCGGCGGCGGGAGGTGCGGCGGTTGATGAACTCGGCGTCCTTTTCCTGAATGAAGGCGGAATCGAGGAGCATGGAGGCGCAGAGGTCGATGGTGGCGGGGGTGGTGAAGATGGGGCCTTTGAAGCCGTTGGAGGTGAGGTTGGGGAGGTTGCCGGAGTGGTCGATGTGGGCGTGGGAGAGGAGGACGGCGTCGACCTCGGCGGGGGGGAAGGGGAAGTTTTTGTTGCGCTCGGCGGCTTCCTTGCGGCGCTGCGCGCCAACACGGTCTCGGCCTTCCGCCAGC
>CAYMTH010000354.1:1961-4987 GCA_964393235.1 uncultured Solibacteraceae bacterium
CCTGATACATGCCGCAATCGAGGAGAAGGCGGCGGCCGGAGGTCTGGATCTCGTGCATGGAGCCGGTGACGGTGCGGGCGGCGCCGCGGAAGGTGAGGAGCATTTCCCTTTGAGGGTAGCGTGTTTCGGTTATCCTCAGTAATTCGCGCCTGTCATGAGTAAACTTTGTATCGCCTTACTGGCCTTGCTGCCGTCGCTGTGGATGTTGTGGGAGGCGGGGGGGATTCCGCATCTGGGGTATTTTCACGATGACGGGATTTATGCGGGGACGGCGGCGACGATCGCGGCGGGGGAGGGGCCGAAGGTGGAGAGTCTGCCGGGGGAGCCGTGCGCGGTGAAGTACCCGCCGGTGGCGCCGTTGTTTTTCGCGCCGGGTTGGGTGGCCGGGGAGCGGGGCGTGGCGGTGATGGCGTGGGCGGCGCTGGCGCTGTTGCTGTGGCAGGTCTGGCAGTGGCGGCGGGACGCGTGGGTGGTGGGGTTGGTGGGGTGGAACGTGTACGCGGTGATTTTCGCGTCGACGACGTTATCGGAAGTGCTGGCGACGGCGCTGCTGGTGTGGTCGGTGCGGTGGCTGGAGGACGGGCGGGTGCGGGGCGCGGCGGGGGCGGCGGGGTTGGCCTATCTGACGCGGACGGCGCTGATCGCGCTGCCGGCGGGGGCGATCGCGTGGCTGTTGTGGAAGCGGCGCTGGCGGGCGGCGGCGGAGTTCGCGGGGATCTTCGCGGTGTTTTTCGGGGCGTGGGCGGTGTTCACGCGGATGCACGCGGCCGAGGGAGTGACGGGACCGTTCACTTACTATCTGAGTTACGGGCAGTTTTTCCGGGAGAATATGAGCCTGGAGTTACTGCCGACCGTGATGAAGACGAACTTCGAAGCCGTGGTGGGGAGCCTGGGCGGGGTGCTGTTCTTCAACGGCGGGGACTCGTTCTGGGAGATCAACTTCGCGCGGCTGCTGCTGTTCGCCAGCGTGGCGGGGCTGTGGCGGAGGCGGGCGGAGGCGAGCCCGTACGCGTTCGCGGCGGCTCCTCAGCTTGTGTTGCTGGCGGTGTGGAACTTTGTGCCGAACGACCGGCGTCTGGTTCCGCGGCTGCCGCTGCTGCTGGACGGCTTGTTGACCGAACTGCGGCATTTCGCGGGGATGATGCGGGGGACGTGGGTGACGCAGCGCGGGGCGACGGTGGTGATCGGGGGGCTGGTGGCGGCGGGGGTATTGTGGATGGGGTGGCGGAACGCGAGCTCGGCGTGGACGGTGCCGGAGCGGATCGCGGCGAACTACCGGGCGCAGGAGCCGGCGCGGGAGAAGGCGTATGCGTGGATCCGGGCGAACACGGGGGAGGACGCGAACTTTCTGGTTTACGAGGACCATGTGCTGCGGCGGCGGACGGGGCGGCACGGCGTGGGGATTCACGCGCCGACGCGGCTGTTCTATGCCAACGACACGGCGGGGCTGATCGCCTATCACGAGGGGTTGATCCGGGGGATGCGGGAGTGGGGGTTGGAGTATGTGCTAATCGGGCCGAACGATTTATCGCAGGACCTGCTGGCGGCGGACCGGGAGAAGGTACTGCGGGACTGGCGGACGCGCGGGGACCTGGAGACGGTGTACGAGGGCGAGGGGTATACCGTGCGGCGTTTACGGCCGTTACAATCAGGAATGTGAACTTACTGCGACCGTTGGTGAGCGTGGCGCTGCTGGTGGCGCCGGTGTGGGCGGAGAAGAAGCCGGTGACGCTGGAAGTGGCGGCGGCGGCGCGGCCGGAGGCGGGCGTGGCGCCGGTGTGGGCGCCGGACGGAGCGCGGTTCGCTTTCGTGGAGGCGCGGCGGCTGCAGGTTTACGACTGCGCGCGGCGGGAGGCGAAGACGGTGGCTTCGCTGGCGGAACTGGAGGGCAAGGCAAAGGCGCGTCCGGCGAGCGGTCCGTTTCAGTGGAAGAACCGGCGGGCGGCGGCGGACCGGCCGCAGTGGACGGCGGACGGGAAGAGCCTGCTGGTGGCGGCGGGGGGCGACCTGTTTCTGGTGGACGCGGCGGCGGGGACGCACCGGCAGTTGACGGCGACACCGGAGACCGAGGAAGAGGCTCAACTTGCGCCGGACGGGAAGCTTGTCGGCTACCGGGTGGGGAACGATTTGTGGGTGATTCCGGCCGAGGGCGGGAAGGCGCGGCGGCTGACGACGGACGGATCGGAGACGATCTGGAACGGGCGGCTGGACTGGGTGTATCCGGAGGAGCTGGCGATTTCGCGGGCGTGGTGGTGGTCACCGGACGGGCGGGAGATCGCGTATCTGCAGTTTGACGTGGGGGCGGAGATGATCCATCCGCATGTGGATCCGGGGCCGGTGCAGGCGGTGGCGGAGCCGCAGCGGTTTCCGAAGGCGGGGACGCCGAACGCGAACGTGAAGCTGGGCGTGGTGGGGGCGCGGGGCGGGAAGACGCGGTGGATGGAGATCGGGCCGACGGCGGAGAAGTTGATCGCGCGGGTGCAGTGGATGCCCGGGGGGAAGGAGATCGCGGTGCAGCGGTTGAGCCGGGTGCAGGACCATCTGGAGCTGCTGGCGTTCACGGCGGCGACGGGGAAGGGGCGGCTGCTGCTGGAGGAGCGGGACGAGGCGTGGGTGAACGTGAACGACCTGCTGTATTTCTTCGAAGACGGTCGTTTTTTGTGGGGGAGCGAGCGGGACGGGCACCGGCACCTGTATCTGTACGGGGCGGGGGCGCCGCGGCAGTTGACGCGGGGCGAGTGGGAGGTGACGGAGTTGAACGCGGTGGACGCGGCGGGGGGGAAGATCTGGCTGACGACGACGAAGGACAGCCCGCTGGAGCGCGGGTTTTCCCGGCTGAATCTGGTGTCGGGCGAGTTGCCGCGGCTGGGGCGGCAGGGCGGGACGCATGCGGTTTCGATGGGGCGGGGCGGGCAGTTCGGGGTGGCGTCGTGGCAGAGCCACCGGGAGCCGCCGCGGACGGCGCTGGTGGACGGGGACGGGCGGGAGCTGGCGGTATTGAAGGCGCCATCGAAGGTGGCGGAGGA
>CAYMTH010000354.1:4997-5948 GCA_964393235.1 uncultured Solibacteraceae bacterium
TGCTGCCGTGGGAGTATGTGACGTTCAAGGGGAAAGACGGCACGCTGTTTTATGGGAAGATTTTGAAGCCGAAGGGGTTTGCGGCGGGGAAGCAGTATCCGGCGATCGTGATGCCGTACGGCGGGCCGCACGGGCAGGAGGTGCGGGACACGTGGACGGGGGCGAACTGGGAGCAGGCGCTGGCGCATCGGGGATACGTGATCTGGAAGATGGACAACCGGGGGATGAATTACCGGGGGCACGCGTTTGAGAAGGTGGTCCACAAACAGTTCGGGAAGATCGAGTTAGCGGATCAGTTAGAGGGCTTGGAGTATCTGAAGGGGTTAGGATTTGTCGATCCGGCGCGGGTGGGGATTTACGGCTGGAGTTATGGCGGGTACATGACGCTGTACGCAATGACGCATGCACCGAAGGCGTTCGCGGCGGGGGTGGCGGGGGCGCCGGTGACCGACTGGCGGCACTACGACACGATCTATACGGAGCGGTATATGGGGATGCCGGCGAAGAACGAGACGGGTTACAAGGAATCGAGCCCGGTGCACGCGGCGGGGCGGCTGGAGGGGAAGCTGATGCTGGTGCATAACTTCCAGGACGACAACGTGCTGTTTCAGAATTCGCAGCACATGATGGAAGCGCTGCAGAAGGCGGGGAAACAGGTCGAGATGATGTTCTACCCGCTGAAGAGCCACGGGGTGACGGGGCCGCTGCGGCTGCACCTGCTGCAGACGGTGACTGGGTTCTTCGACCGGACGATCGGAACGGGGCGGACTAACTAAGAAACACGAGGCGCCGGGGCGCGGAGGGGAGGCTGTGGCGGCCGTCGGGGAAGAGCGCCCAGACGCGCCATTGGACGGGGCCGGCGCTGTGGTGGTCGGCTTCGACGGCGGTGTTGCGGGTGGCGCCGACGGTGAAGCTGCCGGGGCCGGTCACCATCTGGACAACGTAGCCGCT
>CAYMTH010000355.1:0-5877 GCA_964393235.1 uncultured Solibacteraceae bacterium
TGCGACGGCGGCGGTGACGTCGGCCTGCGAGTCGCGGACGTCGCCGGCGCGGGAGGGCCCGTACTGCGCGGGCAGTTCGATGCCGGCCAGCTTCTGGACCTCGGCCCAGAGGAAGTTGAGCGTGTAACGGCCGCCGTTGCCGGCGTTGAAGACCATGCCGCTGACGCCGGGGGCGGTGGACGCCTTGCGGACCAGCGCGGCGACGTCCTCGACGTAGGTGAAGTCGCGCGACTGTTCGCCGTCGCCGTGGATGGTGGGCGCCTGGCCGGAGAGCGCCGCCTTCATGAAGAGCGAGAGCACGCCGGAGTAGGGGCTGCCGGGATCCTGCCGCGGACCGAAGACATTGAAGAAGCGCAGGGCCACCGTCTCCAGGCCGTAGCAGGAGGCGAAGACTGAGCCGTAGTACTCGCCCACCAGCTTCTGCAGCGCGTAGGGCGACTTCGGGCGGGGGGACATCGACTCGACCTTGGGCAGCACTTCGGTGTCGCCATAGGCCGAGCTCGACGCGGCGTAGACGACGCGTCGGACGCCGGCCTCCTGCGCGGCGCGGTAGACGTTGAAGGTCCCGTTGATGTTGACGTCGTGGGACGGGATCGGGTCCTGGATGGAGCGGGGGACCGAGGGGATGGCGGCGAGGTGATAGACGACCTCGGCTCCGGCGAAGACGCGGGCGACGGCGTCGTAGTCGCGGATGTCGACGATGTGCGTGTCGACCTGGCCGGCAACCTCGGCGAGGTTGGCCAGTTTGCCACTGTTGAGATTGTCGAGAACGGCGACGCGTTCTTCGCCCGCCGCGAGGAGTTCGCGAACGAGCGCGGAGCCGATGAAGCCGGCGCCGCCGGTGACTACGGACTTGGTGGGCATGTCGGTTTAGATGTCCGCCATCTGGGCTTGCATGTGGCGGATGGATTCGTTGGCGATGGTTTCGGCGCCGAAGGAGAAGTCGAAGGCTTCGAGCGAGACCCAGCCCTTATAGCCGCGGGCGGCGAGGACCTTCAAAACGGGGCGGAAGTTGTAGTCACCTTTGCCGGGGTGCTTGCCGTCGAGTTCGTTGACGTGGAAGTGGCGGATGAGGTCGAAGTGGCGGTCGACGAGGGTGGCATGGGGTTCGACTTCGGAGATGGCGTTATGGCTGTCGAACATGGTCTGGACGGCGGGGCAGCCGATTTCGTGGACCCACCTGGCGGCCTCGTCGAGCGAGGTGACGACGTCGGTGTCGGCGGGGGGCAGGGCTTCGATGAGGAGCGTGACGCCCTGCTGGAGGGCGCGGTGGCCGGCGGCGCGCATGCCGTCGACGTAGTTCTTCGTCGCCTCGGCGGGGGTGAGGCCGCCGGTGGAGGTGCGCTGTTTGGGCGAGCCGAAGATCATGACGCCGTTGGGTCCGAGGTCGGCGCAGAGGTCGATGAGGTCGTGGATGTGGCGCCAGGAGCGGGCGCGGAGGGAGTGGTCGGGCGTGGTGACGTGGAGGCCGGCGGGGGAGACCATGAGCCAGTGGAGGCCGACGAACTCGAGGCCCTCGTCAGCCATGATGGCCTTGTAGTCGCGGCGCTCGGCGGGGGTGATGGTGGAGGGATCCTGGGCGAGGGTGAAGGGGGCGATTTCGATGCCGGTGTAGCCGGCCTTGCGGATGGACCGGCAGGCTTCGCGGAAGTCCCAGCCTTTGTAGACTTCGTTGCAGATGGCGTGGCGGAATGGGTAGGACATGAATTACCAGTTTACGCCTTCGCCGGAGCGGGTTCCTTGACCAGCCAGATGGCGACCAGGCCGAGGGAGTAGATGAGGGCGCAGAGGGATCCGACGCGCGGGTAATCGCCGCCGAGGGCGCTGAACAGGAAGCCGGCCGCGAGGACGCCGACGGCGGTCGCGAAGCGGCCGGAGTTGTACGCCAGGCCGGCGCCGGTGGCGCGGACCGTGACCGGGAATAGCTCGGGGAGATAGAGCGCGAGCCAGCCGAAGAAGAGGGTCGAGACCAGGCCCTGGCAGAAGACTACGGCGTGGAAGCCGGGCTGGAGGGGCGCGGTGAGCTGGAACATGCCGATGGTCAGCGACGAGGCGCCGAGGCTGATGAGGAGGTAGCTGCGGCGGCGGCCGATCCAACCGGCGAGCTGCGCGCCGAAGAGGCTGCCGAGCGCCGCGCCGATCGCCCACCAGCCCTGGGTGGCGGCTTTGTACTCGGCGTTGGCGGCGCCGGCGATCTTGTCGGCCCACGGGATCATCCACTTGCTGGCCGCCCAGGCGCCGACCATCGGAATGGAGCTGATGACGATCGCGGCGAGGGTGATGCGGACGAGGCCGGGCTGGAAGAGATCGCGGAGGGGGGCGGGTTTGCGCTTCTCGACGTGGCGGGCGGCGAGCCAGGCGGGGGACTCCGGCAGGGTTACCAGGACGACGATGCCGAGTACGGCGGGGACGCCGGAGAGTTGGAAGATCCAGCGCCAGTCGTCGGGCGTGATAGGCCAGAGACGGGCGAGTTGGGAGAGCAGCAGAATGCCGCAGTTGAGGCCCGCCGACATGACGCCGGAGACTAACGGCTTCGAGGCTGAGGGCCAGGATTCGGCGACGAGGGCCATGCCGTTGGGCCACATGCCGCCGACACCGAGGCCGACCAGGAAGCGGAGCGCGAGCATCTGCTCGATCGACTGGACATAGGCACCGAGGGCGGCGAACAGGGAGTAGAAGAGGATCGAGATGCCCATGGCGCGCGTGCGGCCGATACGGTCGCCGAGGTTGCCGAGGGCGATGCCGCCGACGGCGGCGCCGAGCATGAGGGCGGCGGTGAGGCGGGCGAACCAGTCGCCGCCGAGGGTGGGGGTGAAGGCCGGGCCGAGCAGGCTTTTCGATACCGACAGGGCGGCGATGGGCATGAGGCCGAGTTCCAGGCCGTCGAATAGGAGTCCAAGGACCGAGGCGGCCAGCACCGCCATGCGCGCCCCGCGCGTCAATTCCATTCCCGCTAGTATAATCGCGGGGAATGATGATCCCTCGGCGTGTGTTCCTGGCTTCGGCGGCGGCGGCGGCCGCGCCCTCCGATACGGTGCGGGTGGGGATGATCGGAATGGGCGGGCGCGGGAACGCGCTGATGACCTCCGATGTCGCCCGGACGAAGGGCATGCGGGTGACGCACTTGTGCGATGTCGACCAGGCGCGGCTGGAGAAGGCGCAGGCGAACGCGGAGAAGGCGGGGTTCGGGAAGGTGCGCGGTTCGGCGGATCTGCGGCGGGTGCTGGAGGATAAAGAAGTAGACGCGGTGATCATCGCGACGCCGGACCACTGGCACGCGCCGGCGGCGATTCTGGCCTGCGCGGCGGGCAAGGATGTGTACGTCGAGAAGCCGGTTTCGCACAACCTGCGCGAGGGGCGGCTGATGGTGGAGGCGGCGCGGAAGTATCAGCGGGTGGTGCAGGCGGGGATGCAGTCGCGGAGCCGGGCGTCGACGATCGAGGCAGTGGAGATCGCGCGCGGCGGGCGGCTGGGGCGCGTGCTGATGGCCAAGGCGTGGAACTCGCAGCACCGGGCCGATATCGGGAAGAAGGGTGACGGCGGGGTTCCGGCGGGCGTGGATTACGACACGTGGGTGGGGCCGGCGGAGATGGTTCCGTTCAACGAGAACCGCTTCCATTACAAGTGGCACTGGCATTGGAGCTTCGGCACCGGGGACATGGGCAACGACGGGGCGCACCAGATCGATATCGCGCGGTGGGCGCTGGGCGTGGACCTGCCGGTGAAGGTGACCGGCGGCGGGGCGAAGTACTTTTTTGAGGACGACCAGCAGACGCCGGACACGATGAACATCGCCTTCGACTACGGGAAGAAGGGGCTGGTGTGGGAGATGCGGATCTGGCACGACTACGGGCTCGAGGGGATCGACAACGGCGTGGCGGTGTACGGCACCGACGGGTTTATGCATATCGGGCGGTGGAACCGGAAGTGGGGATACCGGATATTCGATAAGTCGGGGAAGTTAGTGGAAGAAAAGCAGGACGGCGCGCCGGAGTTTCATATGCAGAACTTTGTCGACTGCATCAAGACGCGGCAGCGGCCGAACTGCGATATCGAGATCGGGCATATTTCGAGTGCGCACTGCCACCTGGGCAACATTGTGCACCGGACGGGGCGGAACGTGGCGTTCGACCCGGTTCGCGAGAGTATTCCGGGCGATGCGGCGGCGAACGCGATGCTGCGGCGGAAGTACCGCGCGCACTGGGCGACGCCGAAGGGAGTGTAACGATGCTGGCGCGACGGACCTTTTTGTTTGCTTCCCTGGCGGCGCTGGGGGCGGAGACGGTGATCCCATTGGGGGATGCGGCGAGTTACTATGTCGGGGCGGAGTGGGATAAACCTTTCTTATATCCGCTGAAGACGGTTTCGGGGAAGAACTTATCGCGGCGGTACCCGCTCGAGAAGATCGCCGGGGAGCAGACGGATCACGCCTGGCACCGGGGATTGTGGTGGGGTCACGGGATCGTCAACGGGCTCGATTTCTGGCGGGAACTGGGGCGGGAGAAGACGGCGCGGCTGGTGCTGGACGGGGCGGTGAAGGCGAAGGGGCGGAAGGTGGAGGCGGCGTTCGCGATGGTGGGCCCGGACGGGAAGCGGGTGGGGACGCACCGGCAATCGTTCGCGATCCGGGATAAGGGGACGCTGCGGTATATGGATGCGGTGGTTTCGGTGCATGCTGACCAGGTGCGGGCGCTCGAGTTCGGGGACACCGACGACGGCGGGTTCGGGTTCCGGCTGGCGGACGCGTTCCGGGAGGACCGGGGGGCCCGGTTGCGGAACTCGGAGGGGCAGGAGGGGACGAAGGCGATCTGGGGGAAGGCGGCGCGGTGGGTGGATTACGCGGCGGTAGTGGACGGCACGCCGGCCGGGGTGGCGGTGTTCGATCATCCGTCGAACCTGCGGCATCCGACGGCGTGGCACGCGCGGGGATACAGTCTGAATGCGGCCAATCCGTTCGCGGGCAAGAGCTTCAGCAAAGGGCAGGGTCCGGACGGGAAGTACACGCTGGCGGCCGGGGCGGTGTTGACGCTGCGGTACCGGGTGGTCATCCACGAAGGGCCGTTCGAGCCGGAGCGAATCGAGCGGGAATATCGGGCCTGGGCGCGATGACTTGAGGGACCGTTTGGCTACTCCGTAAGGGGTAACTAATCCTTACGGAGTAGGCGATCGTTGGCGGGAGGAAGAGGGCGTGTCGCGGATCGACTTGCCGTACGGGAAGGCCTACGCTGGGGCCATATGAGACAGTTGCAGCGTTTGGTACGGGACCGGGCGGGGCAGGACATGATCGAGTACGCGCTGATGACCGCATTTCTGGCGGTGGCGGCGGCCGCGTTTCTGCCCGGGGTAAACTCGGGGATCAGCCAGCTTTTCTCGCGAATCGGCAGCGCGATGGTGGTGGCCGGGAGCTAGGCCTTGTAGAAGCGGCGGCCGCCGATCCAGGTTTCGCGGATGGTGATGGATTTGGTGGTGGCGTCGAAGTCGAAGAGAACGAAATCGGCGCGGTCGCCGACGGCGAGGCCGCGCTGGCGGCCGGCGATGCGTCCGACGCGGGCCGGGTTGCGGGTGGCCATGGTGAGCGCTTCGGGGAGCGTCAGGCCGGCGAGTTTCATGAGATTCTCGACGCCCTTGTGCATCTTGAGGGCGGAGCCGGCGAGGCGGGTCTGGCCGGCGAGTACGACGCGGTCGTCGGGGGTGAGGTCGACGGGCTGATCGCCGAGGTAGTAGCGGCCGGGGGCGGCGCCGGCGGGGGAGCTGGCATCGGTGACGAGGATGGAGCGTTCGACGCCTTTGGCGCGGAGGGCGACGTTGAGGAACGACTTGCCGATGTGGATGCCGTCGGCGATGAAATCGGCGTTGAGGCGGTCCTCGGCGAGTTGT
>CAYMTH010000356.1:0-5858 GCA_964393235.1 uncultured Solibacteraceae bacterium
GACCCTATGGGAGGTATACCAGTGGATCGACGTCTCATCGCGCTCGCCGTGCTGTGCGCGGCCGCCGCCTTCGGCCAGTCCGCACGCGGCACGATTACACGAACCATCCGGGACGCTTCCGGCGCCGTCGTGCCCGGCGCCAGGATCGTCCTCACCAATACGCAGACCGGGGTCAACTTTACCGTCCCGTCCAACGAGGACGGCGACTACACCGTCCCCCAGCTCCAGGTCGGCGTCTATACCGTCCGCGTCGAGAAGCAGGGCTTCCGCCCGGCCGCCGTCTCCGGCCTCGTGCTCAACGCCTCGGCCACCGTCCGCGCCGACGCCACCCTCGAAGTCGGCGCCGCCAACCAGGCCGTCGAGGTCTCCGCCTCCGCCCTCGCCCTCGCCACCGAGAACGCCAAGACCTCGGTGACCATGGACAACAAGCTCGTCGACGAGCTCCCCCTGGTCGTCGGCGGCGCCATGCGCTCCCCCTTCAACCTCGCCGCCCTGACCCCCGAAGCCAAGAACGTCGGCGGCGACAACGGCTTCATCCTCGGCGGCGGCCAGGCCGCCGGCTACGGCACCTCCCTCGACGGCGTCTCCGCCAACACCTCCCGCGCCCTCTCCCAGTCCTGGGTCGCCGTCAACGCCCCCTCCATCGAGGCCGTCACCGAGTTCACCGTCGACACCAACGGCTTCAAAGCCGAGTTCGGCCAGGCCTCCGGCGGCATCATGAGCTTCGCCTCCAAGTCCGGCACCAACGAGTTCCACGGCACCGCCTACGACTTCGTCCGCAACGAGAAGCTCGACGCCAACAACTTCTTCAACAACGGCCGCGGCATCCGCCGGCCCATCTACAAGCAGCACGACTTCGGCGGCTCGCTCGGCGGCCCCGTCCGGATCCCCAAGATCTACAACGGCAAGAACCGGACCTTCTTCTTCTTCTCCTACGAGGCCTTCCGCAACCGCGACGGCGCCAACGGCGTCGTCCGCACCGTCCCCACCGCCGAGATGTACGACGGCGACTTCCGCAACTGGGTCGACGGCCAGAACCGCCTCATCCCCATCTACGACCCGACCACCCAGACCACCGCCGCCAACGGCGCCGTCACCCGCCAGGTCTTCGCCAACAACCAGATCCCAAAGTCGCTGTTCGACCCCACCGTCAACGCCGCCATCGCCGCCTTCCGCGCCGGCCCCACGCCCCTGCCCAACAACGGCTCCGCCCCCGGCACCAACGCCTACGTGGCCAATAACTACATCGTCACCCAGGGCACCGAGGTCCGCCCCAACACCAAGATCAGCGTCAAGGGCGACCACGTCTTCAGCGAGCGCCACCGCATCGCCGGCTACTGGGGCTACAACCGCACAAGCCAGGTCCCCGGCGCCTTCGGCGCGGCCGACCTCCCCGGCTTCTTCGTCAACTACAACGACACCGTCCGCAACTCCGACGTCTTCCGCGGCTCCTGGGACTGGTCCATCACCCCGACCATCTTCAACCACTTCTACGGCGGCGGCAACAACTGGAAAGAGAACCACGACCCGCCCCAGGCTACCGTCCGCTCCGGCATCAACTGGAAGGACAAGATCTGCATCCAGAACGTCCCGGACTGCAACCAGAACCTGGTGAACTTCAACTTCTCCAACGGCTACTCGCAGTGGGGCGGCCGCGCCAACAACGGCAGTGAGAACTTCATCAAGATGTTCGCTGACGACATCACCATCATCAAGGGCAAGCACACCTGGAAGGCCGGCGCGCAGGCCCAGTATCAGTACTACAACGGCTTCGGCCGCCAGTGCGTCTCCGGCTGCCTCACCTTCGACTTCAAACACACCGGCCGGCCCGGCGACACCAACTTCGCCACCGCCGGCGGCAGCCCCATCGCCTCCATGCTGCTCGGCCACGCCAACGCCGGGTCCATCGACACCATCCGCTACATCGGGCAGCAGTGGCCCTCCTACGCCGGCTTCATCCAGGACGACTGGCGCGTCAAGCCGAACCTCATGATCAACCTCGGCCTGCGCTGGGAGACCACCATCCCGCCCACCGGCGAGAACGACAACTGGTCGGACTTCGATCCCAACATGCCAAACCCCGGCGCCGGCAACCTGCCCGGCGCGCTGATCTACGCCGGCAAGTGCCAGGGCTGCGTCGGCACCCGCACGCTCGCCGACAGCTACTACAAGGCCTTCGGCCCGCGCTTCGGCCTCGCCTACACGTTGAAGGAGAAGACCGTCGTCCGCCTCGGCTGGGGCATCAGCTACGGCAACATCACCACGGTGACCGGCTCCACGCACAACCTCGGGTTCACGCTCACCGACACGCAGTCCGATACCACCCAGGGCCTGCAACCGCGCTTCCTCGTCCGCCAGGGCCAGCCGCCGTGGCAGGCGCCGCCGTTCGTTTCGCCCAGCTTCGGCAACGGCCGCGCCATGCCCTGGTTCCAGGGCCGCGAAGCCACCCGCCCGCCGGCCTTCCAGAGCTTCAACCTCTCCATCCAGCGGCAACTGACCCCTACCACCATCGCCGAGATCGGCTACAACGGCAGCCTCGGCAGCCGCCTGCAGGCCGGCCTGCTCAGCTACAACGCCCTGCGCCCCGACGTGCTGACCCGCTACGGCGCCACGCTGCTGAACTCGAACATCAACTCGCCTGTCGCCGTCGCCGCCGGCTTCAAGGAGCCGTTCCCCGGCTTCGCGCAGCTCTGGGGCACCGGCGCCACCGTGCGCCAGGCGCTGCGGCCCTACCCGCAGTTCCAGAACATCGACACGCGTTCGGGCGGCGGCGACCACTCCGGCCACTCCACCTACCACTCGATGATGCTCCGCCTGGAGAAGCGCTATTCGAGCGGCATCCAGTTCCAGATGTCCTACGTCTTCTCAAAGATCCTGACCAACGCCGACAGCTACTGGTCGGACGCCTACGGTTTCGCGATGGACCACTACAATCGGGGCCTGGAGAAGTCGATCGGCATGTTCGACGTCACCCACAACGCCAAGTTCTCCACCGTCTACGACCTGCCGTTCGGCAAGGGCCGGCGCTGGGCCTCGTCGGCCCACCCGGTCGTCAACGGCGTCATCGGCGGCTGGCGCATCTCCGGCATCGCCGTCTACTCGAGCGGCCAGCCGGCGGCGATCTCCACCTCCAACGGTCTGCCCCTGTTCGCCGGCGGCAACCGCCCGATCATCACCACCTACGACGGCTGGCGTCCGGCGTGGGCCGGCTCGGACTTCGACCCGGCCAAGGACCGGACCATTCAGCCGGCCAGCTTCTTCCCCGCGCAACCCGCCAACGTCATGGGCAACATGACCCGCTACAACCCGAAGTTCCGGGCCTTCAACAACCTCAACGAGAACATCTCGTTCGCCAAGTCGTTCCCGCTGAAGGACCAGATCCGGCTCGACTTCCGGGCCGAGATGTTCAACGCCTTCAACCGGGTGCGGTTCGGGCTCGGCTCGCTGGGACTGCAGTCGACGACGTTCGGCGTACTGAGCCAGACGGCCGGCGACCAGGCGAACTCGCCCCGGCAGATGCAGTTGGCTTTGAAGCTCTACTTCTAAGCTACGGACGCGGCACCAGCCAGGCGCCGGCGGGCACCCAGCCCGTTCCGGCGCCTGCGCCATTTACGACGCCGGTCCAGATACCCTGCAGCCCGTGGAAGTAGGGCGAGAAGGTCATCCGCAGACGCAGCCGCAGTTCCGATCCGTCCCAGACCACCGAACTGGCGCCCAGCGTCAACCGGCACTGGCTGTTTTCGAGCGTGCCACCGTCGGCCAGCCGGCGCGAGGTCATCGGGTGCAGCGCCGAGCTCGGATACAGGTAGAACCGGTCCTCCGGAATCGAATAGCCGAGATAGCAGGACCGGTCGCCGTTGATCGAGCCGTTCATCAGCACCCAGGCCGTTTTGAGGTTCGGACCCTGGAAGGTAAAGGTGAGCAGTTCGTCCGCCGCGCCGCCGGCAACCGGGGTCATGCCGGCGAAGCGCGGGTAGGTGACGCTGGTTTCCGGGATGGCGGCGGCGCCGGCCATCACCCAACCCGTCGAGCGGCCGTCGCGGTCGCGGGCGGCGAGGTAGACCGCCTTGTGGCCCGTGAAGCCGCCGTTGAAGGCGAGCGGGATGCGGAGGGTGAGCGTGGTGCCGCTGACCGAGGCGAGGCCTCCGGCGGCGTAGGCGGCGCACTGGGAGTTCGTGATGGCTCCGGTGCCTGTGCCAGGCGCGAGGGGCGGGGACAGTCCCGCCGCGGGGCCGCCGTCGGCGACCAGGTAGAGCGCGTTGTTCGGCTGCGAGTAGGCCAGGTAGCAGGCGTTGTTGCCGTTGAGGTCGCGGTTGATGAGGATGTTGACGACGTCGAGGTTCGTCGCGCCGCGCGGGTGCGAGAAGCGGACGGTGAGCGTCGGGGTCATGCCGGTGAGCGAGATGGCGCCGGATTCGAGTACCGACGGGACGAGGGCCGGGCCAGCCTGGACGCGGCGGATGCGGTTGTTGGCGAAGTCGGCGATGTAGATGGACCCGTCGGGCGCGGCGCTGACCGAGGATGGAAAGTTCAGCCCCGCGAGTGTGGGCGGGCCGTTGTCTCCCGAATAAGACATGGTGCCGTTGCCGGCGACGGTCCGGATGATGCCGTCGGCGCCGAGGCGGCGGACGCGCCCGCCGTACTGTTCGACGATCAGGAGTTCGCCGTTGCGGTCCAGGCTAACGCCGTAGGGGTACCAGAGCGGCGTGGCCGTGCCGGGCTGGCCTTCGAGGCCGGCGCCATCGGCAACGCCGGTACCGGCGACGGTGGTGATGATGCCGTCGGTGCCGATGCGGCGTACGCGCTGGCCGAGCGGGTTGGCGATGTAGATGACGCCTTCGGGCGTTACCGCGATCGACTCAGCGCCGAGGAAGCGGGCCTGCGTCGCGGGACCGCCGTCGCCGGCGGGGCGCCAGTCGAGCACACCGGTGCCCGCGATCGTCGTGATGATCCCCTGCGGCGAGACGCGGCGGATGTAGCCGAGTTGCTCGGCGATGTAGAGGTTACCCGCCGCGTCGAGACCGACGTCGGTGGGGCCGTAGACGCCGGCCAGCGTCGCCGGTCCACCGTCGCCGGTGTGCGAGTAAGTACCGTTCCCGGCGATCAGGGTCACGTTCCCGGCCGCGTCGCGCTTGAAGACCCGGTACTGGTAATAATCAGCGAAGTAGAGATTGCCGTTGCCGTCGGCGACCATGCCACCGTCGTAGGTGAAACCGCCGACGTATTCGGTCCCGCCGTCCGGCAGCAGCTTGCGAATCCCGTAGCCGGCCTCCCGGTAGTAGACCGCGCCGTCCGGAGCGACGTAGACACGGAGCGGCCGGTTGAGCGGCGCGCTCGTGGGGACGGTTACGATCGTCGGCTGGGCAAAGAGCGCGGCGCCCGCCAGGAGCGCCGCGAGATATAAGTGCATGGCTGCACTGTAGCACGCGCCCCTAGCGCCAGCCTTCGTCGAAGAAGCCGGCGGCGGTTACTTTACCGGGGTAACGGCCATCGGCCGGGGTCGCGGTGTCGATGACGGCCCAGTCCGGGAGCTTCGAGATCTGCCGGGCGTTGTTCAGATAGTCGAACTCACGGAAGGTGAAGCCGGAGTTGAGCACCACGTACTTATCCGGGTTGAGAGGGTTTAACTGGATGAGCGCGGGATAGTGCGTCGCGGCGTTGTAAGTCTGCCCCTTTACTGTCAACTGCGACGCGGTCCACTGCAGCGGCAGCTGGCCGAGGACCTTCGCGATAAGCGCGTTCGAGGCCGGGTCGCCCCAGAGCACCAGGTGGTGGTTCCGGATATCTTCGGCAGTGACTTCCGTATCCTTCTTCACGCGGGCGTCGCCGCGGAACTGCCGGCGCCACTCGCGGATGGC
>CAYMTH010000357.1:0-5857 GCA_964393235.1 uncultured Solibacteraceae bacterium
TCCTCGACGACCTTCGCCGCCGTTCCCCCGGCTCAATCGATGTCACGCGGCTTTGGGCCGAATCCCGCGTCGCTCTCTGGATTAGTGAGCGCCGCCGCTCCCGCATTTCCGATACCCGCGCCTACTTCGACCTCTTGCCGGTCTGGGAAAACCTTCTCGCTCGTGCTCCGCGGAACATCGCCGTCCTGCGCGGCGCGGGCTCGTACTACTTCAATGCTGCCTCCAGCCTCCGTCTCCCGCCTCCGCGCCAGCTCGAGTACTTCGAAAAGGCGCTTGCCATCTGGGGAAGGGAAGAGTCCGTCTCCGGCGGCGGCGAAAATGTCTGGCGCAACCTCGCCCTCGCCCATAAGTACATTGCCGGCACCATCAGCCGGTCTGCCCCCTCTCCACGGCAACTCCAGCACGCCGAAAAGGCCCTCTTCTACGACCGGAAGCGCCTCGACCGGAACTCGGCCAACGTTCAGGCCCGCATGGATCTGACCTTCGATATCACCGCCATCGCCGACTATCATGCCAGAGTCTCCGGCAATCTCCCGGAAGCCACCCGCCAGTACCGGGAGGCCCTCCGCCTGCGCCTCCTCCTCCTCCTCGATGTGGAGCCCGCCAATTCCTGGTACCGCCACTCTCTTCTCTATCCCGCTCAAAGCGCCGCCTGGGCGTCCTGGCGCCAGAACGATATTCCCGCGTTGACCGCCGACCTTGCCGCCTTCCGTGGCGCCATCGAGCGCTCGGCCGCTGCTACCTCCAACCACCGCGCCGCCGCGGAGATGTACGCCGGCGACATCGCCCGCCACCACAACCGCCCCGAAGAAGCCTGTGCCGCCTGGACGCGCGCCGCCCGCCTCGACCCCGGCTCGCCCGGCATCAAGTCCCGCCTCGCCTCCTGCGCCCCGCCCGCCCCGTAGTTCCCCGAAAAAGGGCTTCCATTTCTTTTTGACGGATGTATACTGAGCGCGTCCCGCGAAAGGAGAGTGCCTCATGAACTGCTCCGTCTTCGCCGCTCTGCTCTGCCTCGCCGCAGCGCACTGCCTCTCGGCTCAACCCGTAATCCGCGGCGCGCTCAACGCCGCCAGCTACGCCACCAACGCCAACGGCGTCAGCGACATCGCCCAGGGCTCCATGTTTGTTCTCTTTGGTTCCGGCATGGGGCCCGCGGCGCTTTCCCAGGTCAACGCGTTCCCGCTGCCCACCAGCCAGGGACTCGAGGGAACCACCGTCCAGGTTTCCGCCGGCGGTTCCACCATCGATTGCATCATGATCTATACAGTCGCCACCCAGGTCGCCGCCGTCCTGCCCTCTCGCACCCCGCTCGGCGACGCCCAACTCACCGTCCGCTACAACGGCCAGTCGAGCGCCCCGTTCCGCATCCGCGTCGTCCAGCGCGCCTTCGGAACGTTCTCCATCAACCAGCGCGGTAACGGTCCGGGCGTCATCCAGAACGTCCTCTCGGAAACCAACCGTCCCGTCAACGGCGCCTACCGCGCCGCCCGCCCGGGCAGCGTCCTCATCCTCTGGGGCACCGGCCTCGGCCCCGTCCAGGGTGACGAAGCCGCCGGCCCGCTTCCGGGGGACCTCACCGCTGCGTCCGTCGAGGTCTTTGTCGCCGGTCGCCCCGCCCGCGTCCTCTACCGGGGCCGCTCCGGTTGCTGTACCGGTCTCGATCAGATCGTCATCGAAATCCCCCTCGGCCTCAGCGGCTGTTACCTGCCCGTTGTCGTCAAGATCGGCAATACCGTCTCCAACCAGACCACCGTCGCCGTCGGCGATACCGATACCTGCTCCGAAGGCGGCCAGCCCATCACCGCCGCGCCTCCCTCTTCCGGCGTCATCACCTACGCATGCATCGGCCTCGACCGCACCTGCACGAGTATCAGCATTCCGTCCCCCGTCCCCATCCCGGGTACCGAGTCCTGCGAAGAAGGCCTCAACGCCATCTTCGGCCGCGCCAACCTCGATCAACTCGACCTCTCCGCCTTCTATGCCAGTCGCACCGCCGGCTCCTGCTCCGTCGTGACTCTCATGGGGGACCCGGATTCCATCGCCATCCCCTATCCGCCCGGCGCGCTCGACGCCGGCGTCATCACGCTCACCGGCCCCAAGGGCACCGTCACCTTCAATCGCAACGCCGCCGGGCAATACAATGGACGCCTCCCGTCCAACTACCTTACCCCCGGCGACTACACCATTGAAGGCTCCGGCGGCTCCGGCCCCGATTCCATCGGCCCGTTCCGCCTCACCGCCACCATCACCCCCTCCCTCAACTGGACCAACAAGGACTCCATCAACACCATCGTCCGCGCCCAGGGCCAGGAGGTCACCTGGACCGGCGGCGATCCCAACGGCCGCGTCTCCATCTCCGGCATCGGCTTCAGCGGCATGGAGAAAAACGCCGTCGTTACCCTCTTCTTCTGCTCCGAGCGAACCTCCGCCCGGCGGTTCCTCATCCCCTCCTACGTCCTCCTCGCCGTCCCGCCCGCCGCCGGCGATCTCCCCTTCAACGGCTTCCTCATCGTCGGCGACGAAGGGGATGTCAAGAACTTCACCGCCCCCCGCCTCGATAGCGGCGGCTTCAGTTGGCGCACCACCAACGGCAAGTCCGTTCGTTTCCAATAACTGCCTCCACCCGCTTGACGCGGCCGCGGATTCATGCTACCGTCATCGAACCGCCGCGGCCGCGTCTCTCTTTTCCCCGGCGTCACAACTGAATAAACATCGCGAAGTTGGAGGCAGCTCATGCTCGCACGTTCCTTCTCTCTCCTCTTTTTCGCGGTCAGCTTCCTTGCCCTCGCGCAGGACTACCGCGCTCGCGTTCAAGGCCTTGTCGCCGACGCTACACAGGCCGCCGTTGCGGGCGCCAAGGTGACCCTCCGCAACGTCAACACCGGCGTCGAAACCACCCGCGAATCCACCGCCGATGGCCGCTACATCTTCGACTTCGTCGAACCCGGCACCTACACCATCAGCGCCGAAATGGCCGGTTTCGCCAAGGCCACCCGCGAAAACCTCCTCGTCCAGACCCGCGCCGACGTTACCGCCGACTTCGCCCTAAAGCCCGGTGCCGTCGTCGAATCCGTCGACGTCACCGGCACCGCCGTCCAACTCCAGTTCAACTCCTCCACCCGCGACCTCACCATCGACCGCAAACAACTCACCGACCTCCCCGTCAAAGCCCGCAACCCCTTCACCCTCGCCCTCCTCGACCCCGCCGTCGTCAACCGCTACATCGGCTTCGATCGCAACCCCTACTTCATGTGGTCCTCGTCCTCCATCGATGTCGGCGGCAACACCTCCCGCAAAAACGATCTCCTCCTCGACGGCGCCCCCCTCCAGATCGGCCCCAAAGGCTCCTACGCTCCCCCCATGGACGCCACCCAGGAGTTCACCGTCCAGCAGAACTCCGTCGACGCCGAATTCGGCCACTCCGCCGGCGGCATCCTCTCCCTGTCGATGAAGTCGGGCACCAATGAAATCCACGGCACCGCCTCCTACTTCGGCCGTAACCCCGTCTTCAACGCCGTCTCCAATCCGCTCAACCGCCGCCCCAACCAGATCCGCAACCACATCTACGGCGGCACCGTCGGCGGCCCCATCATCAAAAACAAACTCTTCACCTTCGGCACGTTCGAAGGGTGGCGCACCAAGGAACCGCTCAACACCCAGCGCACCATGCCCACCGACCTCGAACGCAACGGCAACTTCTCCCGCTCCTTTAACGCCCGCGGCGGCCTGCGCACCATCTTCGACCCCACCACCACCGTCCTCGTCAACGGCGGCGCCGCCGCCCAGCGCACCCCTTTCCCCGGCAATATCATCCCCGCCTCCCGCATCGACCCGACGTCGGCCACCATCATGAAGGACATCTGGACCCCCAATGGTCCCGGCGACGACATCACCGGCATCAATAACTTCCGCCTCGGCTACTTCTGGTTTGTCAATAACTGGAACTTTGCCAACCGGACCGACTATAACTTCAACGACAAACTGAAGTTCTTCGGCCGCTACTCCCAGTTCAAAACCACCCTCGACCAGTTCAACTACACCCCCAATAACCCCGCCGCCATGCCCAACGACAACGGCGGCCTCATGAACTCCCGCAACATCGCCGGCGAACTCGTCTACACCATGTCCGCCCGCACCGTCATCAACTTCCGCTCCTCCTTCGCCGAGTTCCAGGATAACTACCAGGCGCCGCAGCAGGCCGTCGGCGTCGCCGGCCTCGATAAGTTCTGGCCCGGTAATAAGTGGTATGCCAACTACCTCGGCGAACAGCCCGCCATTTACTACCCCGGCGTCAATATCTCCACCGTCGGCGGGACCTCCTCCTATGGCAAGGCCGGCTACTGGTTCCAGGAGCCTTCCAGCTTCAACCTCAGCGGCAAAATGTCCCGCTTCCAGGGCAAGCACTACCTCAAGGCCGGCGCCGACCTCCGCTTCCACCAGGCCCACGGGCAGTCGTTCAACTTCATGAACTTCAACTTCGGCCCCGGCCCCACCTCCTCCACCCACCTCGTCTCCGATCCCCTCTCCGGCGACGGCCACGCCACCTTCCTACTCGGCATCCTCGACAACAACTCCGTCGTCAACAGCCAGCCCCTCCAGCACCTGTTCCTCAACTACTACTCGGCCTTCATCCACGACGACATCAAACTCACCCGCAACATCACCATCAACGCCGGTATCCGTTGGGAATACGAAACCGCTCCCTACGATGAGACCGACCGTCTCTCCCGCTACCTCGACCTCAACGCCGCCAACCCGGTGCTCAAAGAAACTCCCCCCGCCATGCCCGCCGAACTCGCCTCCGTCGCCAAACCGAACTTCAACGGCCAGTGGATCTTCTCCGATCCCAACAACCGCCGCTGGTTCAACTCGCAGCGCAACATCCTCCTGCCCCGCCTCGGCATGGCCATGCGCGTCAATGACCAGACCGCTGTCCAGGTCGGCTGGGGCCGTTACATGGTGCCCCCGCAAACCACCATCGGCACCATCTCCCGCATCGCCAACTACGACGGCTTCTCCGGCTCCACCTCCGGCCTCCCCATGGTCGACGGCGTCCCGCAAAGCCAGTTCTCCAACCCCTTTCCCGCCGGACGCAACCCGCTCGTCCCCGTCGTCGGCCGCGGCTTCGGCGTCAATACCAACTTGGGCGGCGCCGCCACCTTCGCCGCCCAGGACTTCCGCCCCGGCATCAACGACCGCCTGAACTTCTCCCTCCAGCGCCAGCTCCCCGGCCAGTTCAAAGGCGACTTCACCTACTTCATCAACATCGGCCGCAGCATGGACTACACCCGCGATCTCAACCAGATCGACCCCCAATACCGCTTCGGCCCCAACGCGGCGTTCTACAACCAGACCACCGCCAACCCCTTCTTCAACTTCTCCACGCCCGACAAATTCCCCGGCCAGCTCCGCAGCCAGCGCAACGTCTCCCGGCTCCAGCTCCTGCGCCCCTTCCCGCAATACACCGGCATCTCGCAGCAGTTCACCCCGGGCATCAAGAACCGGTACCAGGCCCTGCAGATCCGCCTCCAGCGCGCCTACGCCAACGGGCTCAGCGTCCTGTTCGCCTATAACTACAACCGCGAACGGAACACGTTCTTCTTCAACGAAATCGACCAGTACGCCGACAAGTTCACCTGGCTCACCTCCAACAACCCGCGCCACCGAACCACCCTCGCCGGCACCTATGATCTCCCCGTCGGCAAGGGCCGCCGCTTCCTCGCCAACGTCCACCCGCTCGTCAACGCCGTCCTCGGCGGCTGGTCCAGCAGCAACTTCCTCTACATCCGTTCCGGCGAGTTCCTCCGCTTCCCGGGCGCCCTCGTCGACGGCAACCCCGCCATCGACAATCCCGGCC
>CAYMTH010000358.1:0-5847 GCA_964393235.1 uncultured Solibacteraceae bacterium
TGCTCCTCACCATCCTCTTCTGGCTCCTCATCCTGCTCGATCTCGCCGCCCTCGGCCTCGTCTTCCTCCTCGGCCTCGCCGCCGGCCCGTCGTCCCACACCGGCCCCCTCGCCATCGCCGGCTTCATCCTCGTCGTCCCCGGCATCTGCCTCTTCGCCGCCGTCGCCCTGTTCCACTTCGCGAAGTCAAAACTCCTCCGCGGCCTCGCGTTCCTCGCCGCCGCCGCGCCGTTGCTCATTGCCGTCCTCGCCCCCATCTACGCCACCTACAATGTGAACCAGTACAAGGACCAGTCCGGCCAGCCCACCCGCTTCAAGCCCGGGCCGCTCCAGGACATCGAGGCCGCCATCAAACGCAACGACGCTGCCGCCGTCCCCGCCCTCGCCCGCCGGGCGAACCTCAAGGAAAAAGCCATCGACGGCGCCTCCATCCTCACCGTCGCCATCAGAGCCTCCGCCTCCCCGGAAATCCTCCGCGCCCTCCTCGCCGCCGGCGCCGACCCCAACGCCGATCAACTCGAACGCCCCCTCACCGCCGCCCTCCTCGTCAGCAAAAAGTCCGGCGTCGAACCTCTCCGCGCGCTCCTCGAATCCGGCGCCAATCCCAACCTCCGCAACTCCTTCGGCGAACCCCTCTGGTTCCTCGCCACTGGCATCGGCGTCCACCCCGACGCCCTCCCGCTCCTGCTCGCCAAAGGCGCCGATCTCCAGGCCCTCGACTCCCAGCGCCACACCGCCCTCTTCTCCGCCGTCAACTCCCAGAACTGGCGCGCCGCCCTCCTCCTTGTCGAACGCGGCATCGATTGGAAGGCCTACCGCGATCTCCAGGGCCTCGACCTTCCCACCCGCCTCGCCTCCGACGCCCGTCGCGACTTCGGCAACAAGGACGGCCTCCCCGAACTCATCGCCGCCCTGCGTTGATAAGATCTACGAGAACCAATGCGCCTCGTCGTACTTTCTTTCCTCGCCGTCAGCGCGCTGCACGCGCAGAACTCCGTCAAGCCCGGCCGCTTCCACGTCGAGCACCCCACGCTCCTCAACCTCGGCTTTGAATGGCTCATCGAAGGCGACGCCAACCGCAACGCCACCGTCGAAGTCCGCTTCCGCAAGGCCGGCGCCTCCGCCTGGCGCCCCGCCCTCCCCCTGCTCCGCATGGGCGGCGAACGCGTCTACCGCGAACGCGAGGCCATGACCTACACCGTGCCCCACGGCTTCGCCGGCTCCATCCTCAATCTCGAACCCGGCACCGCCTACGAGTGCGAGTTCACCATGAAGGATCCCGACGGCGTCACCGGTCAGGCCGCCCAGCGCGCCACCGTCACCACCCGCACCGAGCCCAAGTCCTACCAGGGCGGCCGCGTCCTCCACGTCTACCCCGCCGACCACGTCGGCCCCAAAATCGAACCCAGCTTCATCGGCCTCAAGGCCGCCTACTACGGCGAAGGCCGCGGCGATTGGACCGCCGTCCGCATGCGCAAAGCCCAGCCCGGCGACACCATTCTCGTTCACGCCGGCCTCTACCGCCCCGAGCGCCTCAACTACGTCGATCCCCTCTCCGCCCCCTTCACCGGCTCCTGGTCCCTCTCCCTCAAAGGTACCGCCGAAAAGCCCATCACCATCAAAGGCGCCGGCGACGGCGAAGCCATCTTCGACGGCGGCGGCAACGCCAAACTCTTCGACATGATGGCCTCCCACCACCACATCATCGAAGGACTCACCTTCCGCAACACCGAGATCGCCATCTTCGCCGGTGAGAAGGAAGTAATGGGCGCTGTCGGCCTTACCGTCCGCAACTGCCGCTTCGAAGATATCGGCGTTGGCGTCTGGACCGAATCCGCCGACTCCCGCGACTTCTACATCGCCGACAACCTCTTCCTAGGCCGCGAAGACCGCTACCGCGTCATCGGCTGGAACCAGGCCGGCATGCGCACCGCCGGCATCTACCCCTCCCACCAGCTCCGCAGTTTCTTCGCCGTCAAGGTCTACGGCCCGGGCCACATCATCGCCCACAACGCCGCCGCCTATTTCCACGACGCCTTCTGCATCTCCACCTACGGCCCGCCCGACGCCGACCCCGAAAAACGCGCCTCCTCCATCGACATCTACAACAACGACATCCACCTGTCGAACGACGATTTCATCGAGTCCGACGGTGGCGCCCACAACATCCGCGTCTTCAACAACCGCGGCACCAACGCCGCCCACAACGGCTACTCCGCCCAGCCCATGTTCGGCGGCCCCGTCTACTTCTTCCGCAACACCCTCTACCATGTCCCCGGCGGCGCCTTCAAACTCAGCGCCGTTCCCTCGGGCATGCTCATCTACCACAACACCATCGTCAGCGAGCAGACCGCCAACTCGCCCTACTCCAACGCCCACTGGCGCAACAACCTCTTCGTCAGCCGGGACTACGCGAACCGCGGCGTCATGACCTGGGCCAACGCCACCTCCAGCTTCTCGAGCGACTACAACGGCTACCGCCCCAACCGCAACGCGAAGGATCAATACAACTGGCTCGCCCCGCAGCCCGGCCAGACCGCCTACGACCCCAAGGACGCCGACTGGCGCCGTTTCGCCACCCTCGCCGATTTCCGCGCGGCCACCGGCCAGGACGCCCACTCCATCGAAGTCGACTTCGACATCTTCGAAAAAGTGCCCCCGCCCGACAACTCCCGCCGCCATCACGTCTATCACGCCATGGACCTCGACCTGCGCCTGAAAGCCGGCGCCAAAGCCATTGACGCTGGCGCGCCCCTGCCCACCATCAACGACAACTTTCAGGGCAAGGCCCCCGATCTCGGCGCCCTCGAACACGGCGCCACGGCCCCTCACTACGGTCCCCGCTGGATCACCTGGGCGCCGTTCTACCGCTAACGGGCTACCAGAACTTCCACCACGCCTTCTTCTCGCCCCGCATCGCGATCGCCCGCTCGACGGCATGCTTTGCCTGCAGATACCGCCCCAGCGCCGCCCCGCGGTCGGCCGCGGAACCCGCGTCGACGCGCTGGTCGAGCTGCGGATCGAACACCGCGAACCCCGCCGCGCCCGCCAGCACCTCCGCGCACCGGAACATCTGTTCAAACGCCCGCGCCGCCGCCTCGCCCTCGTGCCAGTAGGGCAGCGTCACGTCCGCCGATTCGTCGTACAGCGTGACCTGCAATCCCGTCGCGTCGTCGCTCAGCTCGATGTGCCGCCACCGCCGCCGCGCCTCCGCCTCCGAAATCCCGCCCGCCTGCGCGATCGCCGCATAGTCGAACGCGAACGCCTCGAATCCGGGAACGCACGTCTGCAGCTCCCGCATCCAGGCGCGCTTCTCCGCCTCCCACTCTTCCCGGCCCGGTCCCGGATTTGGGTCGTCGGCATCCGCCGCCTGCGCCCGCCGCAAAAAGACATCCGCCACGTCCTCGCCCTCCGCCACCCGGAACAAGGTTAGGTCGTAGCTCATACGCACCAGTCTAACCGTCATATGCTACAAACATGAACCGCCGCACGCTCCTCCACCTCGCCGCCGCCGCGCCCCTCGCCGCCGCCCCCACCCCCAACAAGCGCGACCGCATGCTCCAGTGGCTCGCCGGCAAGCCCGCCCCCAACTACACTCCCGCCGCCTTCTTCCTCCACTTCGCCCCCGAGTTCAAGAACGGACTCCCCGCCGCCCGCCGCCACATCGAGTTCTTCCGCCAGACCGACATGGACTTCGTCAAGGTCCAGTTCGAACAAACCTACCAGCGCCAGCCCTTCCTCCAGAAACCGGCCGACTGGTCCAAGCTCACCCTGCAAAAACTCGACTTCTACGAACCCCTCCTCGTCACCGTCCGCGAGCTCGTCAAGACCGCCAAAAAAGACGCGCTCATCCTCATGACGCTCTACTCCCCGTTCATGTGCGCCGGCCACTGCGCCACCTCTCCCCTCCTCAAGCAGCACCTCGAGGAAAACCCCGAAGCCGTGAAAAAGGGCCTCGAAATTCTCACCGAAAGCCAGCTCCTCTTCGTCCGCGCCTGCATCGCGGCCGGCATCGACGGCTTCTACATGTCCACCCAGGGCTCGGAAGCCGCCCGCTTCTCCTCCCCGCAAATCTTCGCCAAATACATCAAGCCCTTCGACCTCGTTTCCATGAGCGAAATCCAGTCGAAGTGCGCCTTCAACATCCTGCACGTCTGCGACTACGTCGCCCCCTACGCCAACTACGACGCCGTCTACGACTACCCCGGCCACGTCGTCAACTGCAACGTCAAGCTGACCAATACCGAACTCCCCGCCCGGGAAATCGCCCGCCGTTTCAAGCGTCCCTTCATGGGCGGCCTCGACCGCCACGGTCTCATCGCCAAGGGCGATCCCGCCCAGCTCGAAGCCGCCGTCAAACGCGCCATTCAGTCCGCCCCGCGCCAGTTCATCCTCGGCGCCGATTGCACCGTCCCCGGTGAGACCGACTGGAACCACCTCCGCCGCGCCATCGACGTCGCGCACCGCACCGGCGCCTGACGCGCCGTCCGGGATTACTTCCCGCCCAGCACCTCGTCCAGCGTATCCGCCAGCACGAAATCGTCAAAGTAGATCGTGTCTTCCGACGCCGCGTGCGGGCTGCGATGGATCCCAGGCTGGCAGAAGTAAACGCTCTCCGGCCCCTTCGTCTTCACGTTCTTGTCGAGCACCAGCTTCCCGTCGAACCAAAGCCGCACCCGCCCCTTCTCCGCGTCTTCCGACCACCGGATATGCATCGCCAGCCGGTGCCATTTCCCCGTCGTGAACTCGCCGTCCCACAGCGTCCCGTTGCGGCCAAGGTTCCCCGTGCCGTACCGGATCGCCGTCCCGCCGCCCTCGCGCGGCTCCACCCACCACGTCATGACGTTGTTGTACCGGGGCGGGGGATTGCCCTCCCAGTAGAAGAAGTTGTCGCGGTCCTTCGGCGCCTCGGCCATGTAGAGCGAAAACGCCATGTAGGTGTCGGAGCCCTCTTCCACCGTCACGCGCGGCCCGCCCACCTGCGCCCGCAACTGCCGCGCGTTGAACACGTCGTCCGGATGAATCGTGAACTTCGCGGCATACTTCCCGCTCGCCACGACGTCGGTCACCACCTGCACGTTCCGCGCCGTCGCGTTCTGCCCGCGCGTCCCCGTCGCCGCCCACTCGCTCAGGTCCCCCGTCTCAAACCCCGCCCGGAAAAGGACCCGTCCCTCGGCCAGGCCCGCGGCCAGCAGCAGCAAACATGCACGATTCTTCACTCCGCCAATGTAGCAGCCCCGCGCCGCCGTCGTCTTCGCCGGATGCGCAGACTGGAATACGCAAAGCCGGGCATGGGGCTTCTCCTGGTGACAACCCTACTCAAATCGGCTCAAGCGGACGATACAATGTTTTACCTGTGTATGGATGCCACGGCCATTGACCGTCTGGTGGCCCGTCTCGGCGGCGGCGACCGCGAGGCGTTGGACTCCCTCATGAGCCTCGTCTACAACGAGCTTCATCGCATGGCCCGCGGCCTCCTCCAGTCGGAAGACGAGGCCCGCCGCACTCGCCCCACCTCCCTCGTCAACCAGCTCTACCTCGAACTCCAGCGCCAGGGCTCCATCCAGGCCGACGATCCGGAACACTTCTACTGCATCGCCGCCTACCTCATGCGCCAGATCCTCGTCGCCCAGGCCCGCCATCGCTCCCGCGCCAAACGCGCCGGCGAGCGCGACGCCATCCCCTGGACCGACGACCTCGAATACGAACTCCCGTTCCAGCCCCAGACCGAGCACGTCCTCGCCCTCGATTCCGCCCTCTCCCGCCTCGAGGCCGTCGACCCCGTCAAAGCCCGCGTCGTCGAACTTCGCTATTTCGCCGACCTCTCCATTGAGGCGACCGCCGCCGC
>CAYMTH010000359.1:0-5847 GCA_964393235.1 uncultured Solibacteraceae bacterium
CTGCAGGACAACGGGCGGGCGAAGCTGTTCGGGAAGCGGACGGTGGGCGCGGGGGGCGCGGTCATTACGGTGGCCGGCGGGCCGTACGCGGAGGCGCGGACGACGATGACGTGGACGCTGACGAGCCGTTCGAAAGTAGTGACGACGAGCGACTATCCGGAGGCGCCCTACATCGAAAACATCGGCGTGCGGCCGGACATCGAGTACGAATTCAACACCGAGGAGAACCTGCGGACACAGGGGAAGCCGTTCGTGGAGGCATTTTTAAAGGCCGCGGTGGGGTTGATTCCATAGCACTAACTGTTTAGGGTATACTTCTCCCGTTCGAACTTCGGGCGCGGAGAAGTGTGCCATGTGGAAAGCATTCTTCCTTGTATCGGCCGGGCTGGCGCTATGGGCGCAGGGCGACGATACCTTCGCGGGCGCGCATGCGCCATTGACGCAACCGGCGAAGAAGCCGGATGCGGCGGCGCTGACGGCGCGCGTGGCGGCGGCGTTGCCGGGGAGCGTGGGCGCGGCGGGCAGGGTGCGGCGCGTCAACTATATCGACGAACAGATCTTAGGCAAGATGGAGCGCGACGGCGTGCCGCACGCGCCGGTGGCGACCGACGCGGAGTTCTTCCGGCGGGTGCATCTTGACCTGACGGGACGGATTCCGGCGGCTGCGGAGGTGGCGGCGTTTCTGGCCGATGCGAATCCGCGGAAGCGCGAGGCGTTGATCGACCGGCTGCTGGACAGCGAGGCCTTTGTCGACAAGTGGTCCTACTTTTTCATGGACCTGTTCCGGGCCAACGGGAAGATGGCGCGGGGCGTGCAGTTGTTCCACTACTGGCTGAAAGAGGCGCTGCGGAGTGACCGGCCGTACGACGACCTGGTGCGGTCGATCATCGCGTCGTCGGCGAAGAGCAACCTGGTGGTGGCGGCGTCCAATCTGATCGTGCGCGAGCACGTGGAGGGCAAGCCGGGCCAGGCGACCGACGGAAACGACATCAGCAAAGTACACCAGCTGGACACGCACGATGAGCTGGCTATCCTGTACGGGAAGACGTTTCTGGGCATCAACTTTTCGTGCGTTTCCTGCCACGACGGGCAGGGGCACTTAGAGAAGGTCAACGTCTGGCTGACGGGCAAGACGCGGCGGGAGTTTTTCGCGCTGGCGAGTTTTCTGGGCAAGACGCGGTACATTCCGCACACCGAAGACACGCAGGCGGTGATGGGCCATTTCGTGGTCGACGACCAGGCGCCGGGCTACGACACCAAGGGCGGCAGCATGCTGCGGACGCCGCGGTGGGGCGGGCCGAATACGCCGGCGTTTCCGCTGACGGGCGAGAAGCCGCGGCCGGACGCGGAGCCGCGGGAGGAGTTGGGACGGATGCTGACGGCGCACCCGCAGTTCGCGCGGGCCACGGTGAACCTGTTCTGGGCGCGGTTGATGGGACGGGGAATCGTGGAGCCGTACGATGAGTTCGACCTGGCGCGGCAGGATCCGCGGAAGCTGCCGGCGGGGTGGGAGCTGCAGCCGTCGCATCCGGAGCTGCTGGACCAGTTGGCGGCGGATTTCCGGGCGGGCGGGTTCCGGATGAAGAACATTTTCCGGAAGATCTGCCGGTCGAGCGCGTACCAGTTGTCGGCGCGGTATCCGGGCGAGTGGAAAGAGTCGTACGCGGCGTATTTCGCGCGGAAGTATGTGCGGATGCTGACGGCGGAAGAGGTGCACGACGCGCTGGTGTCGGCGACGGGGCGGCCGGGATCGTTCAAGTACGGGAACGAGAAAGTCCCGATGGCGATGCAGGCGAATACGCCGTCGGCGACGGGCGAGTTGAAGAGTTTCATGACGGCGTTCGGACAGTCGAACCGGAGCAACCCGCCGCGGCCGCCGGCGGCGTCGCCGTTGCAGCCGCTGCTGCTGATGCGGTCGCCGGTGGTGACCGAGCGGGTGCTGGCGGAAAAGGACAGCCGGGTGCAGAACCTGCTGGCGACGCATGCGGAGAACGGGAAAGTGGTCGAAGAGCTGTTCCTGGGCACGCTGGCGCGGTATCCGCAGGCGGAGGAGAGGAAGATCGCGGTGGCGGCGCTGGACCGGGACCGCGTGGCCGGGGCGGAAAACCTGCAGTGGGCGCTGTTGAATCTGGCGGAGTTCCTTTACAACTACTGACATGAGACGGACGAAGACGGTCGCGGAGATGTTGCCGACCCGGCGGGAGTTGCTGGAGTTCGGCGGGCTGGGATTGGCCGGGGTTGCGGCGTCGGCGGTGTGGCCGCTGCGGGTGGGGGCGGCGGCGAAGACGAACCCGCGCGGGACGGCGCGGAACGTGATCTATTACGAGTTCTCCGGGGCCATCAGCCACGTGGACGGGTTCGACTTCAAGGAGAATCCGGCGACACAGAAGGACTTCGACGTGCGGCAGTTGAAGAACGGCGTGTACCTGTCGCATTTCCTGTTCCCGCGCGTGGAAAAGGTGATGGACAAGGTGTGCCTGCTGCGGTCGCTGCGGAGCCACGAACAGGTGCATTTCCGCGGGCAGTATTACGTGCAGACGGGGCGGCAGATGAACCTGGCGTTCGCCAAGGAGATTCCGGCGGTGGGGTCGGTGATCGCGTCCGAGTTGGAGGCGCGGCGGCGGGAGGCGGACACGTTCCCGACCTACGTGTCGTTCAACCTGGAAAAGGGCGCGGCGGGGGCGCTGGCGACAGGCTTTCTACCGGCGCGGTACGCGGTGTTCGACCTCGATCCGCAGCAGGCGTTGAAGGGCATGGCACTCGACAAGAAGGCCGTGGAACTGGTGGAGGAACGCTGGCGGCTGCTGGACGCGCTGCGGAAGGCGGAGGCGCCGCGGATGGCGGCCTACGGCTCCGAGATGAAGACGTTCGAGAGCTTCAGCGAGACGGCGCACCGGCTGATCGGCGACGAGCGGTGGCCGGCGGCGTTCCAGGTGTCGGAAGAGGACAAGGCGCGGTACGGCAAGACGGCGGTGGGGATTTCGTGCATTCTGGCGCGGAACGTGTTGATGCAGGACGCCGGTACGCGTTACGTGCACATCTGCCATCCGGGCTGGGACCATCACGTCCGGATCTGGGACCGGGCGGCGTCGTCGAACCACTACAAGCTGATTGAGGAGTTCGACCCGGCGTTTGCGAGTCTGCTGGAGGATCTGGCGCGGACGCCGTCGAAGGCGACGCCGGGCAAGACGCTGCTCGACGAGACGCTGGTGGTGGCGATGGGCGAGTTCGGGCGGACGCCGGGGGATCTGAACCACATGAAGGGGCGGGACCACTACAACCCGTGCTTCCCTGCCCTGTTCGCGGGCGCGGGGGTAAAGGGCGGGCTGGTGCTGGGGCGGACGAACACGGACGGGACGAAGTGCGAAGAGACGGGCTGGAAGCACAAGGAACAGCCGCGGATTGAGAACGTGGTGGCGACGATGTATTCGGCGCTGGGGATCGATTGGGGGAAGGAGATCTCGGGGTTGCCGTCGGGACGGAACTACAAGTATGTCGACCCGCTGGGGGCGAACGGGTTCATTCCGACGGACGAGATCGCCACGATCTACGGATGAGAGCGTTCTGGCTGGCGGTGGCGGGGGTATTGGCGGCGGCCGAGACGGGGATGGTGTTTTTCCCGGGCGGCGAGTTCCGGCGCGGGCGGACGTATGAGGACCCGGAGACGAAGGTGGAGTGGTATCCGAACCCGCTGCGCGACGATCTGCCGGTGCGCGCGATTCACGTCGACGCATTCTATCTGGACGAGCACGAGGTGACGATCGGCGAGTATGCGGCGTTCGTGAAGGCGACGCGGCACCGGACGCCGCCGGTGTGGCCGGAGGGGAAACCGCCGGCGGGGAAGGAGCGGCTGCCGGTGGCCGATGTGAGTTGGGACGATGCGGCGGCGTACTGCGCCTGGCAGGGGAAGCGGCTGCCGACCGAGGCGGAGTGGGAGCGCGCGTGCCGGGGGCTGGTGGAGAACGAGAAGTATCCGTGGGGCGACCGGGCGCCGACGAAGGCCGACGCGCGGTTCGACGGGCTGGAGGGACCGGCGGCGGTTTGCAGCCTGCCGAAGACGCGGATGGGGTTGTGCGAGATCTCCGGGAACGTGTGGGAGTGGACGGCGGACTGGTTCGGGAAGGACTACTACGCCGCGGCGCCGGCGCGGAATCCGGCGGGCCCGGCGACGGGGATGTACCGGGTGCTGCGGGGCGGGTCGTGGTTCGATAAGCCGAACTTCATGACCTGTTCGCACCGGAGTTGGGCGCGGCCGGCGGAGCGGAGCCCGAACATCGGGTTCCGGTGCGCGAAGGGGATCGGGCGGCGCTAGTTGACGGCGCGGACGGATTCGAAGTGGATGGCGGTGAACTGCTCGCCGAGGTCGTCGAAGGTGATGCGGTCGGCGGGGTGGTTGCCGCGGCCGTAGTTGAGGCGCATGCAGGCGGTGCGGGCGAAGGGCTGGCCGGCGCGGGCGAGGGAGATCCAGACGGTGCGGCCGAGTTCTTCGGAGGTGCGGGCGCAGACGGTGAGGGTGAGGGTGCCGTCGTGGTTGGAGAAGAGAGCGGCGTGGATGGGGTGGAAGGGGTGTTCGGCGTAGAGGATCATCTCGGAGAGGGTGGAGCGGGGGCGGTCGTTGAGGGGCAGGAGGAGGTCCATGGATTGAGTGTGCCGGAGGGGGAAAAGGGGTTCGAGGGGAATGGTTGGGGAGAAATCCGGGGTTGATTGGGGGGCGAAATGGGACTAATCTGTGAGAGTTGGTCCTTAGATGGGTCCACTAGACACCAATATGCGGGGCGGGCCCGTCCAAGATGGGACAAGTATGAGCCCAACTCCGCTCAAATGGGGCGATCCGGCGTGGGACGCGGTGGTGGGACCGGTGTTGGAGGAGCTGCAGCGCGAGTTCGACGAAACGGCGCGGGGCGGGCTGATCTTCCGGCTGGTGGTGGCGGCGTGGAAAAGTGGGACGCGGGTGGGATCCAACAAGGAGATCGCCGACGGGGCGGGTTGGGATTTGGGGCAGGTGGCGGACGGATTCCGGCTGGTGCGGGAGCGGCTGGGGCGGTTTGCGCACGCGGCGGTGCGAGTGGAGCTGGCGGGGTATTCGAAGGAACTGGTGATCACGCCGAAGGGGGGCGTGGGGCGGACGGGCGGGATGCTGCTGCTGTCGGTAGGCGGGCGGCGAGCGGAGATCGCGGGGCAATTGATGGCGGGGGCGGCGGCGGTGGCGCAGGGGCGCGGGTTGCGGCTGGTGTGCGAGACGCCGGCGGATGCCGAGGCGCAGGCGCGGGGGCTGGGCGAGGGGTACGACGGGTATCTGGTGTATCCGGTGGACGAGACGGACGATTTCGGGGCGCTGGCGCGGCTGGGGCGGATGCCGGGGCGGGCGGCGCTGCTCGACATCGCGGCGCGGCATGGGGCGGCGCCGTGCGTTACCTTTGATTACGCCGGGGTGGGGCTGTACGCGACGGGCCAGTTGATCGAACTGGGGTGCCGGACGGTGGTGGTGCTGGCGCGGGAGGGCGATTCGCGGACGTATGCGATGGCGGAGGGGTACCGGCGGGCGATGCGGCGGGCGGGCTTGGCGGTCGAGCGCGTGGTGATGGTGGACGATACGGTGGAGCAGGTGTTGGCGAAGCTGCAGGCGCGGGGGCTGTTCGGGGAGAAGCTGGGGCTGTTGTGCGCCGACGGGGATTTCGGGACGGAAGTGTTGACCTATCTGGACCGGTTCGAGGCGGGACGGTGGGAGGTGGCGGTGGGAGTGGTGGGCGGGCGAAGGTGGTCGGCGCGGCACTGGGCGGAGGTGGTTTGGGTGGACCTCGATTACTCGGAACTGGCGGCCGCGGGGGCGCGTTATCTACTGGGAAC
>CAYMTH010000360.1:0-636 GCA_964393235.1 uncultured Solibacteraceae bacterium
ACCCCCGGGTGCGAGTAGAACCAGAAGAAGTGCTGGAAGAGCACCGGGTCGCCGCCCAGCTTCGGGTCGAACACGCCGACACCGAACGTCCGCTCCATGATCAGGAGCAGCAGCGTGATCGCCAGCACCGGCGTCGCCAGGACCTGAATGATCGCCGTCGAGTACATGCCCCAGATGAACAGCGGCATCTTGAACCAGCCCATGCCCGGCGCCCGCAGCTTGTGTACGGTCGCGATGAAGTTCACGCCCGTCAGAATCGAGGAGAACCCGAGCACGAACGCCGCAAACGTCATCAGCGCCACCGAGCCATCCGTCGTCGTCGAGTACGGCGTGTAGAAGGTCCAGCCCGTGTCGACGCCGCCCGTCACCATCGCGGTCACCGCGATCAGCGCGCCAGTCACGTAAACCCAGAAGCTCGCCAGGTTCAGCCGCGGGAAGGCGACGTCTTTCGCCCCCAGCATGATCGGCAGGACGAAGTTTCCCAGCGCCGCCGGAATCGACGGAATGATAAACAGGAACACCATGATCGCCCCGTGCAGCGTGAAGACCTTGTTGTAGGTCTCGGCGTCCATGATGGTCTGGCCCGGAGCGAACAGCTCCAGACGCACCAGCAGCGCGAACACGCCGCCCAAAAAG
>CAYMTH010000360.1:646-5827 GCA_964393235.1 uncultured Solibacteraceae bacterium
AGGTACATCACGCCCAGTTTTTTGTGGTCGACCGTAGTCAACCACGACAACAGCGATCCGTCGTGGAGATAGTCTACGTCGTGGTGTTCGACGTGGCCGTGTGCCTTCGGTGTAGTTACGGTATCAGCCATTGGTCATCTCCCCCCTTACTTCAGTTCCTTGATATAGGCGATAACGCCCTTGATTTCGATCTCGCGCAGCAGACCCTGGAAGGTCGGCATCACCGGCTCGTAACCGGCCACCACCTTCGCCTGCGGGTTCAGGATCGACTCGCGAATGTAGTTCTCATCGACCACGGCCGTCGACCCGTCGCGGAACTTCTCGGTCTTGCCGAACAGACCCTTGAACGTCGGACCCTCGCCCTTCTGGCCGTCGATCGTGTGGCAGGAGTTGCAGCCCTTCATCTCCCACACCATCTTGCCCAGATCCGCCGGCTTCATCTTGTACAGCTCTTCGTCGCCCTTCTCGAGCCACTCGGCGTACTTCGCCGGCGAGTCGACGAACAGGTCGCCCAGCATGCCCGAGTGGTCGCGGCCGCAGTACTCGGCGCAGAACACCTGGTACTTGCCCGGCACCGTCGCCGTAAAGTTCAAATCGACGTAGCGGCCCGGGATCACGTCCTGCTTCAGACGCATCGCCGGGATGTAGAAGGAGTGCAGCACATCCTCGCTCGTCATGATCAGCCGGATCGGCTTGTTCACCGGCACGTGCAGCGACCGGATCGACCGCGTGCCGTCAGGATACTCGAACGTCCAGTTCCACTTTTTGCCTGTGACGTGAATCTCCAGCGCATCGTTCGGCGCGATGTTCGCCGCCGCGTAGTCGTTGAACGACCAGAAGAAGATGCCGATCACAATCAGCAGCGGGACGACCGACCATACCAGCTCCAGCGCCAGGTTGTGCTGGAAGTTCACCGTCAGCACACCGTCCCGTTTCCGGCGGTACTTCAATGCGAAGCTCACCGTCAGGTACACAATGAGCACGAAGAAGAACGAGGTCAACAACACGAGGAACGTGTAGAGGTTGTCGACCTTGGCCGCGTGCTCGCTGGCCTGTATGGGCATCATCCAATCCCGTAACAAATTCATAATGCCTTCCTTATGAAAACTGCTCCCGGTCCCGCCGCCACAGCCGCCGCAGCGTGAGCCCAAGAACCAGAACCGTCATCCCCCCGCCCGCGCGCATGATGTTGCGCGCCGTCATCACATAGCTGCGAGCGTTCGGGTCGTACTGGAAGCAGTACAACAGCATCTGCTCCATCTTCGTGCCCTGCATCCGCCCCTGCGCGGCCTCGGTGAGACCCAGCCGGAGATCGAATGCCTTGTATTTGATCCCGTACAGATACCGCGCCACCTTGCCGTCGGGCGTCAACAGAATCAGAGCCGCCGAGTGCGCGTACTGATTCCGGCTCTTGTCCCAGCGGTAGTGATAGCCGACCTGTTCGGCCAGCTTCTTCGCGTTGTTGTTGTTATCGGTCAGGAAGTGCCAGCCCGGCGCCGGACGGTCGAAGCTCGCCAGATAGGCCTGCTTCTTGGACGCCGCCAGTTCGTGCGTTTCCTTGGGATCAAAGCTGATCGTGACGATCTCGTACTCTTTGCCGGGCGTCCAGGACAGGTCCCGGATACTCGACGTCACCCCGTTCAGCACCATCGAACAGAGCATCGGGCACGAGTAGTACACAAAGTTGAGGATCACCGGCCGGCCCTGGTTCAGGTACTTCGAAATCGGAACCGGGCGGCCGTTCTCCGCCACAAACTCGAGCGAACCGTCGACGACCGTCCCCAGCTTCTCTTCCACGCCAACTCCGTCGAGTTCGCGCAGTTTCTGGTTGATCTGCGCCGGGAGGATCATCCCGGCGGCCACAACCAAGCTGAGAAAGGTCTTCGTCATGTTCTTCTTACTTCGCGGGCGCCGGGGCCGGAGCCGCCGGAGCCGCCCCCGCGGGCGCGGCCGCCGCGTCTTCGGCCTTCTTCACCGCATACGGAGCCACCGGGTACTTCGGAGTGCCGGCCTTCGCTTCGGCCACCACCAGTTCCATCGCCCGGCTCAGCGGCAGACGCACCGTCCCGGCCGCTTTGTCGGCGATCCCGTAGCTATTCAACTGTTGGTCTTCCTTGGCCCGCAGATCCAGCAGGTCCTGCGATACAGGAGTCAACTGCCGCTCTTCGACGAGCCGCTCGGTGTAGGTGTTGTAGTAGAACGTCACCGCGCCGATCACAACCACTAGGATGACCAGGATGCCGACGATGTTGGCAAGAATTGGCGCGGTCAACGGCTCGGACCGGTCGTAGCCGAGATCCGCCGCCGCCTGCTGCTTATTCGGAGTGGGATTAGACATTCTGGAACTCCAATCCTTTCTTGAACCGCGGGTCGCCCACCGGGGCGATCACGCTCTTCCGCAGCCGCAGCCAGAAGGCCAGCGCCAGCGTGCTCATCACGGCGACCACGGCCGCCAGATCCATCCAGTGCGGGGCCACGCCGTTCTTCTGGAAGTTCGGCATCACCATCCAGTAGATGTCCACATAGTGCATCAGCAGGATCCAGACCGTCGCGAACTTCAGCACGTTCAGCGTCCGCTTGCTGTTCCGCGCCAGCAGCACCAGGAAGGTGATGAGGAAGTGGCCGAACACCAGTACGCCGCTCACGGCTTCCCAGCTGCCCGCGCGCCGTACCTTGAAGAAGATGGTTTCTTCCGGCAGGTTGGCGTACCAAATCAGCATGTACTGGGAGAAGGCGATGTAGGCCCAGAAGACGGTCAGCGCGAACATCCACTTGCCGAGATCGTGGTAGTGCTCGGTGGTCACCGAGTTGGCCATGATCCCGTTGGAGCGGAAGCGCAGGAAGATGAAGGTCAGCAGGGCGAAGAAGCCCCAGGCGCCGCCGGCCAGGCAGTAGACGCCGAACATGGTCGAGTACCAGTGCGGGTTCAGCGACATCACCCAGTCGACGCTCGCGAGCGAGGCGGTCAGGAAGAACACCAGCATGCCCGGCGCGCTCCACTTCTCGTTGGAGAAGGTGGGGGCGATCGCCTTGGTCGCGTCCTGCGACTTCGAGTTCGAGTAGAGCCGCCACGCCCACAGCGTCCAGATGGCGAAGTAGGCCACGGCGCGGATGTAGAAGGCTTTCTCGTTCAGGTAGGCGGTATAGACGCCCTTCTTGAGCGGCATCACCTCTTTGGCCACGAACTCGGCGTGGGACCACTCATAGAGCGAGTGGACGCCGAGGGCAACCGGGATGAACAGCAGCGCCAGCACCGGCAACGACATCATGATGTTTTCCATGATGCGGCGGACCGGGACGCTCCAGGCCGAGCCGGTCAGGTGCTGGATCATGGTGAACAGCGCCGCGCCGATCGCGATGGAGAAGCCGAAGAAGAAGGCCACCAGGTAGGACTGGAAGAACTGGTCGTGATTGGCTGCGTAGCCGGCCAGCGCCGCGCCCCAGCCGAGGAGGAACATCGCGGCGATGACGTTGCGGCCGCGGTCCCAGATGGCATCAGGAATGTAGTAGCTGTCCTGGTGCGCTTTGTGGTGTGAAGAGTGGCTCATGTTGTTTATCGCACCTCCGCCCGCAGGTTTTCCGGAACGTCTTCGATCTTGCCGCCGCCGGCGCGCTGCAACACGCGCAGGTAGGCGACCACGGTCCAGCGGTCGTAGTCGGAGATCTGGTTCCGGTAGCCCATCATGGTCCGGCGCCCGTCGCTGACGATCGAGAACAGCTCGCCGTCGTTCTTATCGCGGGTTTCCTGCTTGTGCAGGTTGGCGGGCTGGAAGGCCGCGCCGGCGCGCTTGCCGACAATGCCGCCGCCGGAGGCGGTGCGGTCGTGGCAGGGCGCGCAGTAGACGTTGAACTTCTTCTGGCCGTGGGCGAGAACCTTCTCGTTCAATTCGACCGGGTTCTTGCCGACGTACTGGCCGCCGACGATGCCGAAGTGGTAGCCTTCGTCCTCGAAGTAGGTTTCGCGGGCGACGGTGCCGGTGACCGGCTTGCGGCTGGCGGAGTGGTCGGCGAACAGCGGGCTCTCCTGCTGCGGCTTGTACTTCTCCTGCGCCTTCATGTCGGAGAGAATCCAGAGCGGCGGCGTATCCTTGCCGGCGCCCGGCCCGCAACCGGCCAGACCGGCCGCCGCGGCAACGATGAGTAATGTGGGTACCAGTCGCATTCGTTACGCCTCGATCAATTCCAGTTTGTCGGCGCCTTGGGCCGCGAGGAAGTCGCGGGTGGCGGTCGCGTCAAACTCCCGGTCGCTGGCTTCGATCACCAGGACGAAGCGGTCGTCGGTGATGCCGCGGTGGCCGGAGTAGTTGAAAATCGCGTGGTAGAGCTTCGGCAGCCCGTTCAGGCCGATCATGCCGAAGACGGCGACGAAGGCCGACAGCAGCACGGTCAACTCGAACATGATGGGCACCGAGGGCTCGAGGGCGAAGAACGGCTTGCCGGCGATGACGAGCGGGTAGTCCACCGCGCCGGTCCACCACTGCAGCAGGACGGCGGCGGTGAGACCCACGGCCGAGCCGCACAGCACGAGGTAGCCCAGGATCGAGGGGGGCGCGCCCATCGCGTCGTCGATGCCGTGGATCGGAAACGGAGTGTAGGCCTCCATCTTCGTGTAGCCGGCCTTGCGGGCGGCCCGGATCGCGTCCATGAGTTTGTCGGGCGAATCGAAATCCGCCACGAGTCCGTGAATGGAAGGTTTCTCAGCCATTAGTGCGCCGCTCCCACAGGTTCTTTGCCTTCCGAAGCCGCAACGGCTTCGTCGAGGTAGTGTGCTTCGTGATGGTTCTGCGCCATCATGCCCTTCACTTCCGAGATGGCGATGATCGGCAGGAAGCGGGTGAAGAAGACGAACAGCGTCAGGAACAGCCCGAAGGTGCCGAAGAAGGTGAGGATGTCAACGAACGTGGGCCGGAAGTAGCGGGCCAGAGTGGTGGCGATGATCACGAAGCGCTCGAACCACATACCGATGTTGACGATGATCGAGATGACGAACATGAACGGGAGGTTCGTCCGCAGCTTCTTGAACCAGAAGAACTGCGGCGAGATCACGTTGCAGGTGATCATCGACCAGTAGGCCCAGGCGTAGGGGCCGGTCGCGCGGCTGATGAAGAAGACGTAGCTTTCATACGGGTTGCCGCTGTACCAGGCCGTGAAGAACTCGGTCGCGTACGCGTAGCCGACGAT
>CAYMTH010000361.1:0-5797 GCA_964393235.1 uncultured Solibacteraceae bacterium
GGGAGATCTGGCACTTCAAGCGGCCGCGGACGAAGGGGCTGGCGGGGGACGCGGCGAGCGGGATCAACCGGGGCGTGGCGGTGCTGGGGGACCGGGTGTTCGTGGCGACCGACCACGCGCATCTGCTGGCGCTGCACAAGGCGACGGGGCAGGTGATCTGGGACGTGGAGATGGCCGACTGGCGGCAGAACTACGGGGCGACGGGGGCGCCGCTGGTGGTGGGGGATCTGGTGATCGCGGGGGTTTCGGGCGGGGACGAGGGCGTGCGGGGTTTTCTGGATGCGTACAAGGCGTCGACGGGGGAGCGGGCGTGGCGGTTCTGGACGATTCCGGCGCGGGGGGAGAAGGGCGCGGAGACGTGGATCGGGAAGGCGCTGGAGCACGGGTGCGGGACGACGTGGTTGACGGGGTCTTATGACGCGGGGACGGGGTTGTTGTACTGGCCGACGGGGAATCCGTGCCCGGATTACAACGGCGACGAGCGGGGCGGGGACAACCTCTATACCGACTCGGTGGTGGCGCTGGATCCGGCGACGGGGCGATTGAAGTGGCACTACCAGTTCACGCCCCACGACGTGCACGACTGGGACGCGACGGAGCCGCTGGTGCCGGTGGATCTGGACGGGAAGAAGCTGCTGGTGCAGGCGAACCGGAACGGGTTTTTCTATGTGCTGGACCGGGAGACGGGGCGGGTGGTGCGGGCGGCGCCGTTCGTCAAGAAGCTGACGTGGGCGAGCGGGATCGGGGCGGACGGGCGGCCGGTGCTGCTGCCGGGGAATGAGCCGACGGCGGAGGGGACGCGGACGTGCCCGTCGGTGGCGGGGGCGGCGAATTGGAACTCGACGGCTCTGGATGCGCGGCGGGGTTGGTATTACTTCTTCGCGCAGGAGGCTTGTACGGTGTATTCGAAGCGGGCGGAGGAGTGGGAGGCGGGGAAGTCGTTTTATGGGGGCGGGACGAGGCGGTCTGTGACGGACGGGGCGAAGAAGTTTTTGAAGGCGTTCGATGTGCGGACGGGGAAGGAAGTGTTTGCGATTCCGGGGATTGGCGGGGAGATTTTGGGGAGCGGGCTGCTGGCGACGGCGGGCGGGTTGTTGTTCTATGGCGACGGGCGGGGGGCGTTCGTGGCGGCGGATGCTTCGAACGGGAAATTGCTGTGGCACTTCAACGCGGGGGTACGGTGGCGCGGGGGACCGATGACTTATGTGGCCGGGGGGCGGCAGTACGTGGCGATCGCGGCGGGGACGACGATTGTGGCGTTCGGGTTGCGTTGAGGGATTGCGGGTTGGGGAAGAGGGGACACGCTGAAGCGTGTCCCCAGCCAACTCGCTGCTCTCCGTTGGCCAGTTAGCGCTGCTTGGGCCAGGGGGCGCCTTGGTCCTTCTTCGCGATGGGGGCAAGGCCGCGGAAGTTGAACTTCTGGACGCGCTGGCCGCGGTAGGTCTCCGTCGTGTAGATGTTGCCCTTGCTGTCGGTGGCGATCGAGTGCACAGCGTAGAACTGGCCGGGCTGGCGGCCGCCGTCGCCGAAGGACGTGACCTCTTCGAGGGTGTCGCGCAGGAGAACGTGCACCTTCATGTTGGACCCGTCGGCCACGTAGAGATACTGCTGTTTGGGGTCGCGGGAGAGAGCGACGTCAAACGTCGCGCCGTCGCCGAGAGTGGGCTTGGCGACCCAGGTTTCCTTCACGTACGTCCCATCCGTTTTGAAGACCTGGATGCGGTTGTTCGTGCGGTCGCACACGTAGAGCAGGCCGTCGTTGGAGAGAATCACGCCGTGGACGGGCGTGCGGAACTGCTTGGGCGCGGGGGCGTTGGGATCGAACGGGCCGAGGTCGGTATCGTCGGGCTTGTTGCCGTAGGCGCCCCAGTGGCGCTTGTATTTGCCGGTGTCGGCGTCGAAGACGATGACGCGGCGGTTGCCGTAGCCGTCGGCGACGTAGAGTTCGTTGGTCTTGGGATCGACGATGGACTTGGCGGGCAGGCGGAGGTTGGCGATGTCGTTCGAACCCTTGCTCTCCCAGGGCTTGCCGATCTGCATGAGGAACTTGCCGGACTGGGTGAACTTCAGCAGCATCGAATCGTGGACGGCGCCGGCGGCGGCCATCTTGCTTTCGTCGTGGGCGAGGGCGGCGGGGACTTTGCCGCGGCCGTTGCCGCCGATCCAGATGTTGCCTTTGTGATCGACGTCGATGCCGTGATTGGAGGTGGGCCATTCGAAGCCGTCGTTGTTGCCGCCCCAGCTGGCGATGAGGTCGCCGGCGGGGGAGAAGGCGAGGACGGGGGGCGCGGGGGCGCAGCACTCGGCGGCCTTGGGGTTCCAGGTGGCGTAGCGCTCCTTTTCCTCGAGCGAGTTGCCGCGATGGATGATCCAGACGTTGTCCTTGTTATCGACGGCGACGCCGATGGTGGCGCCGATCACCCAATGGTTGGGGAGGGGCTTGGGCCAGAAGGGGTCGACTTCGAAGCGGGGGGCCATGGGCGTGGCGGCTTCGACGACCTGGCGCTGTTCGAGGAGATAGGCGCCGCCGGCGACGGCGACGAGGGCCGCGAGGAAGGCGGCGGACTTGGCGAACGAGCAACACATGGCTGGACTCCTCGGGAAAAGTTTTCGCTATGATACACGATTGCGAATCCTGGCGGCGTTGCTGGCGAGCTTGACGGCGTGGGCGCACGACGCGCCGGCGCACGTGACGGTGCATATGCAGATGCGGGCGGAGGGGGCGGAGGTGCGGGCGCTGGTGCGGGTGCCGCTGGAGGCCGTGCGGGACGTGGATTTCCCGGCGACGGCGGGCGGGTATCTGGACGTGGCGGCGCTGGGGCCGCGGCTGCCGGGGCTGGCGAAGACGTGGGTGGCGGACGCGCTGGCGGTGTATGCAGACGGGGTCGACTGCGGGCCGGGGCGGGTGACGGCGACGCAGATCTCGCTCGAGTCCGACAAGTCGTTCGCGACGTTCGAGGGCGCGGCGGCGCGGGTGCGGGCGGGGTTGCCGTCGAATGAGGAGCGGCTGTTTTGGAAACAAGTCTTCTTTGATGTCGAGGTGCGTTTCGCGGCGCCGAGGGGCGGGGGCCGGCTGGCGGTGCGGCCGGGGTTCGCGGGGCTGGGCGAGCGGGTGCAGACGGTGCTGCATTACGGGGACCAGGTGTTTTTGCTGGAGGGGGAGCAGGGACTGTTTCCGCTGGAGCCGCAGTGGTGGGAGGCGGGGTGGACGTTCCTGAAGATGGGCTTTGTCCATATCCTGGAGGGGAAAGATCATCTGCTGTTCGTGTTGTGCCTGGTGATCCCGCGGCGGCGGGTGCGGCCGCTGGTGTGGGTGGTGACGGCGTTCACGGCGGCGCATTCGGTGACGCTGGCGGCATCGGCGCTGGGGATGGCGCCGGAGGGGCTGTGGTTTCCGCCGCTGGTGGAGTTCGCGATCGCGGCGTCGATTGTGGCGATGGCGCTGGGGAATATTTTCGGCTGGGGCGGGGAGCGGGCGGGATGGTCGATGGCGTTCGCGTTCGGGCTGGTGCACGGGTTCGGGTTTTCGTTCGCGCTGCGGGAGTCGCTGCAGTTCGCGGGCGGGCATTTGACGGCGGCGCTGGCGGCGTTCAACGCGGGCGTGGAGTTGGGACAACTGGCGGCGCTGGCGGTGATGGCGCCGGCGGTGGCGCTGCTGTTCCGGTGGGGCGTGGCGGAGCGGGTGGGGGTGATTGTGCTGTCGTCGCTGGTGGCACACACGGGGTGGCACTGGGCGGGGGGACGGTGGGAGGCGCTGGGGAAGTATGCCATCGCGTGGGGGGAGTGGAACGCGGCGCTGGCGTTGAAATGGGTGGCGGTGGGGATGGTGTTGTGGGCAGCGTGGCGGTGGGGGAGAATGAGGCTGTGAATCGACGGACCTTTCTTTCGTTGTGCGGCGCCGGGTGCGGCGCGGGTGTGGCGGGGGTGGCGGCGGCGAAGCCGGAGCGGCCGAATATCGTGCTGATCTACGCCGATGACATCGGCTACGGGGACCTGAGCTGCTACGGGGCGACGGCGGTGAAGACGCCGAACCTGGACCGGCTGGCGAAGGCGGGGGTGCGGTTTACGGACGCGCACTCGTCGTCGGCGACGTGCACGCCGAGCCGGTACTCGATGCTGACGGGCGAGTATGCGTGGCGGAAGAAGGGGACGGGCGTGCTGCCGGGGGATGCGCGGCTGATCATCGAGCCGGGGCGGTTCACGCTGCCGGAGATGCTGAAGAAGGCCGGGTACCGGACGGGTGTGGTGGGCAAGTGGCACCTGGGGCTGGGGAACGGGAATATCGACTGGAACGGGGAGATCAAGCCGGGGCCGCTGGAGATCGGGTTCGACTCGGCGTTCCTGCTGCCGGCGACGGGGGACCGCGTGCCGTGCGTGTATGTGGAAGACCACCGGGTGGTGGGGCTGGATCCGGCGGATCCGATCCGGGTGGATTATCAGAAGCCGATCGGGAACGAGCCGACGGGGAAGAAGAATCCGGAGCTGTTGAAGGTGCACCCGAGCCACGGGCACGACATGGCGATCGTGAACGGGGTGAGCCGGATCGGGTATATGACGGGCGGGACGAAGGCGCTGTGGGTGGATGAAGACATGGCCGACGTGCTGACGGGGAAGGCGACCTCCTTCATCGAGAAGCACAAGGCGGGGCCGTTCTTTCTGTTCTTCGCGACGCACGATATTCACGTGCCGCGGGTGCCGCACCAACGGTTCGCGGGGAAGACGCCGATGGGGCCGCGCGGGGACGCCATTGCCGAGCTCGACTGGAGCGTTGGGCAGGTGCTGGACAAGCTGAAGGCGCTGGGGCTTGAGAAGAACACGATCGTGATGTTTTCGAGCGACAACGGGCCGGTGGTGGACGACGGGTATAAAGACCAGGCGGTGGAGAAGCTGGGCGGGCACAAGCCGGCGGGGCCGCTGCGGGGCGGGAAGTATTCGAACTTCGAGGGCGGGACGCGGGTGCCGCTGTTGCTGCGGTGGCCGGGGCGCGTGAAGCCGGGGGTGTCGGGCGCGGTGGTGGGGCAGCAGGACCTGCTGGCGTCGTTGGCGCGGTTGACGGGGGTGACGGTGCCGGAAGGGGCGGGTCCGGACTCGATCGACGTGCTGGACGCGCTGCTCGGGAAGGACCCGAAGGGGCGGGCGCATATCGTGGAGCACGCGCGGGCGCTGTCGTACCGGGAGGGCGACTGGAAGGTGATCGAGCCGAGCCCGGGGCAGAAGGTGAACCCGAACACCAATACGGAACTGGGGAATGCGGCGGGGGCGCAGCTGTACAACGTGGCGGCGGACCGGGGCGAGACGCGGGACGTGGCGGCGGAGAACGGGGAGCGGGTGAAGGAGATGCTGGCGAAGCTGGAGAAAATCCGGGGGAGCGGGCGGAGCCGGTAGGGCTCTGTTGTTTCAGTCGGTTGAGAACACCTGTGCGGTTGCGATAGGCTAGCCGGATCTCAATTTCCCGCCGAGGCGGGAAATTCACAGGTGGAAAAAGAACGAATGAAGCAATTTCTCCGACGCACCAAGTTGTTGTTGGCGCTTCTGACGTTGCCGGCGGCGCTGCTCGCCCAGACGTCTGATGCCGTCATCGTTGGATTGGTAACGGATGCCAGCGGCGCGGCCGCGGTTGGCGCATCCGTCGTAGCAGTGAACGACGCCACGGGCATTTCGCGCGAGGGCGTGACGAACGAGAGCGGGTCGTACCGGCTGGGGCCACTGGTTCCCGGCACCTACACGGTGACGACGAAGATGAACGGGTTCAAGACCAAGGTCCAGAAGGACGTGACCTTGCAGACGGGCGCGGTGT
>CAYMTH010000362.1:0-5788 GCA_964393235.1 uncultured Solibacteraceae bacterium
GCGCTGCACGCCACGCGGGCCGCCGTCGAAGAGGGCATCGTTCCGGGCGGCGGCATTGCGCTGGTCCGCGCGGCGACCGCTCTGAAGGGCCTGAAGGCCGATGGCGATGAGCAGATCGGTATCGACATCATCCGCCGCGCCTGCGAAGAGCCGATCCGCCAGATCTCCGGCAACGCCGGGTTCGAAGGCGCGATCATCATCGAAAAGGTCCGCGCCAACAAGAACGCCAACTACGGCTTCAACGCCGCCACGGGCGAGTACGAAGACCTGGTTGCCGCCGGCGTCATCGACCCGGCCAAGGTGACCCGCTCGGCGATGCAGAACGCCTCCTCGATCAGCGCCCTCATGCTGACCACGGAAGCGATGATCTGCGAGATCCCCGAGAAGAAGGCCGCCGCCGCTCCTGGCGGTGACCACGGCCCCGGCCACATGGACTACTAAAAAGTAGCCCTAGGCTTCCGCAAGATAACGGCCACGCTCCTTACCGGGGGCGTGGCCGTTTGCTTTTGGGATAATGCCTTCGATGAAGGGTCTTGTTCCGGTTCTGCTGATCTCGTCGTTCTGCTTGGCCCTGGGGGGATGGGCGGTGTGGCTGGAGTACCTCGAATACCGCCGCGCGAAGGAGAGCGAATCGTGGCCCTCCGTGCGGGGGCGCCTCGACAGCCGCAAGACCGAGTTCACGCCGGGAGGACGGTACTCGCGGCGGGGCTATATGGTCCAGGTCTCCTACACGTACACGGTGGACGAAAAGAGCTACCGGAGCGACCGCCTCGAGTTCGTGACGGAAGCGGAGCGGCATCCGGACGAGGAGGCGGCGCGGGCGGTCATCGCGGCGTTCCCGGCCGGCCCGGTCACCGTCTACTACGATCCGCGCCGCCCCGCCCAGGCGACGCTCATCCGCCGCTACCGCCTACTGCGCCAGTCCGTCACGCCGATCCTGTGCGCCTTCGGGATTCCGGCGTTCTTCTTCGGTCTCCTCATGTGGAAGAAGTACAGCCGCTAAACTGAAAGTTACGGCGTTGGCCCAGTTGCCGCGTTTTTCATCACTCGAAAGAGGAACAGAGGCGACATGTATTCATCCCCGGAATCGGCGGAACTGCTGCGGTACCTGAGTTTGAAGCTCGCGGTCATGGGCCAGCCGCTCGACCGCGGCGCCGGCGACGACGACTTCGTCGAAGTGGCCCGTCCGCTGCTGCGGAACTACGAGAACAAGGTCCGGCTGCTGAAAGGCTACCAGTGCCCGGCCGACGCGCGGATTCAGTCCTTCCTGGACGCCTGCCTCAAGGAGCTCGGCGACCCCGTGCCGCGCCTGCCCGGCAATACCTTCGTCCTCGACCGCCCGGGCCTCGGCCGCATCCTCTCGCTGCCCTACAAAGGGCACAGCTTCACCTCGCCGTACGTGAAGTCCTACCGCATCGCGCAGGGCATCCTGCACAACCCGGTCAGCGACCGCCGCACCACCAAGGGCGTCTTCCATATCACCGAAGGCGGCTTCCCCGTTCCGGCCGATAAACAGGCCGTGCCGAAGCGGGCCTTCGCTGCGCTGCTGAAGGCCGCGCTCACGCCGCCCGACGGCCTGATGACGCTGCCGTTCACCTCGAATCAGCAGAACCCGGCGAAGCTGTTCGTCAGCCTGCTGTTGCGGCCCACCGTCTGCCCCGCCACCGGCGACGACCCGCAAAAGTCGATGGAAATCCGCTTCTTCGCGCCGGGCTCGCTGGTCAGCAACCTCGATTTCGTCGAGTCGATCTTCGGCAACGGCGGCGACCCGCAGCTGCCCGAAAACGACGCCGGCCTCGACGCGCTGCACTGGACCGGGCACACGGGCTGCGTCATCCTGGCGCCGCACCTGGTGGGCTTGAAGAAGGTCGCGCTCGGGCTGCCGCACAAGTCCCAGGCCACCGCGCGGCAGATCCGCGACGGCATGTGTTGGGAGTCCGCCGACGAGCTCTACAACGACGGCAGCGCGTTCAAGATCACCTGCCGCGACCACCACGGCGTGATGGTCACGATCATCGCCGACAACTACTACGGCTACTGCAAGAAGGAAGTGAAGACGCAGATCTCCTTCGCGGCCAACCTCTACGGCCTGGCCGAAGAGGAACACGCCGGCGGCGCCATCGCCTTCGCCACGTACATCCTCGGCCAGGAGTTCCACGCCGAACAGACGGTGAGCCTCAAGAACCGGTCGTTCGAACAGGCGATGACGATGCTCGACGGGCTCGTCGAGCGCCACCCCGAGGGCTACGCCGTCGACCGGCAGTTTCCGACGCTCTTCTACGTGCCGGAGAACGCGTCTTTCCGGCTGCGCACCGGCTTCGTGACGTGGGACCAGGACGGCGTCGAACAGCGGTTGACGCTCCGCCCGGGCAACGCCTACGTGCTGCCCTCGGGCTTCCGCGTGCAGATGGAGAAGCAGTTCTCCGGCCGCGCCTGGCGGCTCATCGGCGTGCGGCCCAAAGGGACGCTGTGCCATAAGCCGTGCACGGTTTCGGGCGGCGGCAAGTCGGAGATCTCCAAGCCACTGTCCACCGTGCTGCTGCGCGGGCCGGTCATCGTGCGCGACTTCCGCGAGGACATGGACCAGGTGGAAAAGATCCTGCAAATGGACTTCTCCACCATCTACAAAAACCGCCCGCCCGACGACCGTTCGCGCCGCCCCATCCTCAGCCTGGAGCGCTCGCTCGGCTCGGTGATCCAGCTGCTCACGCCCTCGGCTGACTACACCGACGAGTACAACGCCTGGCTCCGCGGCATTCATCAATCCACGCGGCAGCTCGTTTTCACCGTGAAGCGCTACTACCGGCCCGAGTGGGGCGACAACTGGCGCGAGCACTTCTCCGTCGACCGCATCAACGGCGCGCTCGGCCACGAGCTGAAGTTCGAACACGAGCCGCTGGTCGCCAACTACCTCCGCGTCGGCTTCGACCGCGACGGCGCGTGGCGCATCTACAAGCTCCGGCCCGACTTCTACCCCGCCGAAAAGGTGCAGGTGGAGGACGATATCACGGCCTCCGCCGTCGTGCCGCGCGAACGGCTGAGCGGGCTCGACCCGGAGACCGTGAACCCGTCGGTGAAGCTGCTCACCAACTGCGAACAGCTGCTTTTCCAGCGGCCCGACGACGCCATCCACCGCGGCGCCGACTGGCAGGCCGAGGCCGACATTGCCAGCCCCGGCACCTTCCTCTCCAACTACGAGCCGATCACCCCCGCGCAGGCCGCCGCCATGGTCGATCACGTCACCGAGATGGACCGCTTCACCGCGCCGATGCGGAAGCTGCTCGAGGACTTCGTCGCCCGCGCCGCGGCCGAGCCCGGCGAGGCCTACGTCGTTTCGTCGGCGCACCCGCGGCTCGTCAACGGCAAGCCCTCGCAGAACCCGCGCTACCTGCAGCGGCGGCCCGATCTCGCCGCGCCGCGCGAAGCGCACATCGCGCACGTCGTCGCGCGGCTGGAACGCGAAATCCCCGCCGGTGAACCGGTGCGCTTCCCCGTCAACGCCGTGCTCGCCGGGCGCCGCAACAACCCGCCCGAACCCGCCATCAACCTGCCCGCGCTCGCCGTCTACGGGCCGGTACACTACCAGGAACTGCCCGAACTGTTCATGGAGTTCATCTCCTCGCTCACCGGCAAATCGCCGGCCACGACGGGTTTCGGCAGCGAAGGCGCGCTCACCAAGGGGCCGTTCAACGCGCTGCTGCCGGTAGTGGACCTCAACAATGCGCTCGTGTCGTCCATCCTCACCGGCTACCCCGGTTTCACGACCTCGGCTGGGTGGGTGGGGCCGAAAGTGCGCGTCGATCACGACGTCAGCCTGCTGGTGCCGGAGGTCTGGTGCCGCATGCGCGTCGCCGAGCGCGAGCCGGAATTCCTCATCGCCAACGGCTTCCTCGAGAAGCTCGAGGACTACGAACGCGACGGGCAGAAGGTGCTCGCCAGCCGGCTCGGCTACCGCATCACGCCGCTGTTCGTCGACCGCTTCCTGGGCCGCATCTTCGAAGTGCCCGGCGCGGTGTTCCCCGAAGAGCTGCTGCGGCCCGAGCGCCAGGACGAAGCGATGTTCGCCGAGGGCATCCACGCCATCGTCGAAAGCCAGCGCCGCGTGGCGCTGAACTACTTCGAAGACGGCAGCGTGGGCTTCGCCTGCCCGCCGCTGAAGGCGCTATTGCACATCATGGCGCACGGCCACTACGAGGGTGCGGGCGTCGGCGACCCGGCCATCCGCCGCCTGTTCACGCGCGAGGCGACGCTCGCCTCCGACTGGTATAAGGAACGGCTGCGCGCCAAACAGGAGATCGACAAGGCCCTCTGGAACCGCCACGTGGCCGCGCTCGAGGAGTTCGCCCGCGAAGGCGGCATCGGCATCGACCTGCCGGCGCTGCTCGCCGAAGCGAAGCGCCGGCAGGCCCGCGTGCACGCCGCCGCCTACCTCGACGAGCTGGCCGGCACCATCGGCGCCGACCCCTCGCACCGCGGCTAGAAGTAGCCCTCTCGCTTGCGGTCTTCCATCGAAGAGTCCGAGCGCTGGTCGTCGGCCCGGCCGCCGCGCTCGCTCTTCGAGGCGATCGATACCTCTTCCACGATGTCGTCGATCGACTCGGCGCGGGACTCCACCGCGCCCGTGCACGTCATGTCGCCGATCGTGCGGAACCGCACCGTGCGGCGGCACTTCCGGTCGCCCGGCTGCGGCGCCAGGTACTCGTTTTCGGCCAGCAGCAGCGAGCCGCGCTCGACGCAGTCGCGCGGGTGCGAGAAGTAAAGCGACGGCAGCGGCAGGCGCTCCCGCTGGATGTACTGCCAGATGTCGAGCTCGGTCCAGTTGCTCAGCGGGAAGACGCGGAAATGCTCCCCCTCGTCGCGCCGCGCGTTGTACAGCGACCACAGCTCCGGCCGCTGATTGCGCGGGTCCCAGGCGCCGAACTTGTCGCGGACGGAGAAGAACCGCTCCTTCGCCCGCGCCTTCTCTTCGTCGCGTCGCGCGCCGCCCAGGGCGCAGTCGAAACGGAACTCGTGGATCGCGTCGACCAGCGTCACGCTCTGCAGCGCGTTGCGGCCCGACGGCGAGTCCTTCTTCTCCACCACGCGCCCGGCGCGGATCGAGTCCTCCACCGTGCGCACGATCAGCCGCACCTGCAGCTCGGCCAGATACCGGTCCCGGAAGTCCAGCGTCTCCGGGAAGTTGTGGCCCGTGTCGACGTGCAGGAACGGGAAGGGCACCGGGCCCGGCGCGAAGGCCTTTCGCGCCAGGTGGGCCATGACGATCGAGTCCTTGCCGCCGGAGAACATCAGTACCGGCCGCTCGAATTCGGCCGCCACTTCCCGGATTACGTGGATCGCTTCCGCTTCGACCGCGGAGAGATGAGAGAGTCGATACATGGTTACTGTCCCTGCCCCAGCGAGTAACCGGGCTTGCCGTCGAAGGTGCACAGGTTCTCGGTCTTGATGAAGTCGAATCCGGCCGCGTGCACGCGCCCCAGCAGCGCCAGGATGTCGGCGTGCGTCACCGTCGCGCCGTTCCGGAACCGGCACCGCCAGTGGTCCGTGCAGAATGTCTCCGGGAAGCCGCCGGGCCACACCTTCACGCCGCGATTCGTGATCATCTCGAGCGGCAGCTTCTCCGTGCCCACCGGCGCCAGCGCCGCGCCCAGCTCCTCCGCCGGGCCGCCCGTCCACTGCAGGAACACGTCCACGCCGACGATCTCCTTCACCGCCGGGGGCCGCACCGCGTAGGGCCGCGCGGGCGCCGGCGTCGCGGCGGCGTACTGCACCGCTTTCAGCCGCGACGGCC
>CAYMTH010000363.1:0-2413 GCA_964393235.1 uncultured Solibacteraceae bacterium
GGGAGGGCGTGGATGCCGGCTTCGAGGAGAAGGTCGACGGCGGGCTCGAGGCAGGCGGGGGATAGGACGGGGGGCGGACCGGCGAGGAAGCGGAGGACGCCGGGAGCGGGGGCGTAATCGAGGCCGAATTCAAAGGGCCGGGCGTGGCCGAACCAGCCCTGGATGGGGGAGCGGAGGCGTTCCTGGATGTCGCGCCGGACGTAGAGATACGCGGGGGCGCCGGGGCCGCCGTTCAGATACTTGTAGGTGCAGCCGACGGCGAGTTCGGCGTTGGCGGCGTGGAGGTCGATGGGGAGGGCGCCGGCGGAGTGGGAGAGGTCCCAGAGGGCCCAGGCGCCTTGGGATTGGATGCGGGCGGTGGCCGCGGCGAGGGGCCAGGCTTGGGCGGTGCGGAAGTCGGTGTGGGTGAGGGAGACGAGAGCGGTTTCGGGGCCGGCGGCGGCGAGGGGATCGTCGACGAGACGGAGCTCGCCGCAGCGGGCGAGGACGTAGGCGTCAGAGGGGAAATTGGCGCGATCGGAGAGGATTTCGCGGCGGGGGGCCTGGGCTTCGAGGGCGGCGGTGGCGAGCTTGAACAGGTTCACCGACGTGCTGTCGCAGACGGCGACCTCATCGGGGGCGGCGCCGATGAGGCGGGCGATTTTGGCGGCAACGCGGGCGGAGAGTTCGAGCCAGCCTTCATTCCAGCCGCCGATGAGGCGGTGGCCCCACTGCTCGTTGACGACGGCGGCGGCGAGGGCCTGCGTGCGGCGGGGCAGGCGGCCGAGGGAGTTGCCGTCGAGGTAGACGGGGCCGCCGGGTTCGAAGACGAACTCGTCGCGGAAGCGGCGGAGGGGGTCGGCGGCATCGAGTTCGCGGGCGTGGGTGAGGCTCATGGTTCGAGGAGGATCTCCACCCATTCGACGCGGGCGGCGGCGGCGGCTTTGACGTCGATGACGGCTTCGGGGTCGCGGAGGGCGGTGGAGAAACGGTAGACGGGGGTGTCGGGGCCGGGCTTGAGGTTGGTTTCGGTCTGCTGGTAGGCGGCGCGGGCGCCGTTGCAGTGGACTTCCCAGGTGGAGGCGTCGGCGCCGCGGACGCCGAGGCGGATGGAGGCCTTGTACTGCACGGCATCGGCGGAGACGGGCTGGCGGACGTTGAACCAGCGGCCGGCGGCGGTTTCGATGGGAAGTTTGTGGGCGGGCTTTTCGCCGGGGGCCCAGGTGTCCTGGTAGGTGACGACGTGGCGGCGGGGATTGCCGCGCATGGCGGCGGGGTCGCCGGTTTCGCGGAGGAGTTGCGGGTAGGTGGAGTTGTCGTCCATGGCGGTTTGCGAGTCCATGTAGTTGAACAGGTAGATGCGGTTGGCGCCCTGGGCGAGGTAGGCGGCGGCAGAGCCGCGGACGGTATCGATGGAGTTGGTCTGGAAGGGGCGAGCGCCGGCGGCGGTGGAGCCGGGGAAGGCGTTGAGGCCGAGCTCGAGGCCGGCGCAGAGTTCGACGCGATCGGGGAGGAGGCGGCGCCAGAGGGCGACGGGCATGTCGTTATCGACGGTGCGCCAGAAGTTGGTGACGGTGACGATGTCGACGAGGCCTTCGCGGGCCCAGCCGACGGCGTCGAGGCCGAGGCGCTGGGCGGTTTCGGGGCGGGAGGGGACGCGGACGGCGACGCGGCGTTTGGGGCCGAGGAGGCGGCGGACGCGGCGATGGAAGTCGAGCAGGACGCGGGCGCCTTCGGCTTCGCGGCCGGGCGGGAAGTGGAAGCGGAAGCGCATCCAGTCGAGTTCGAGGCCGTCGAAGGAGTAGCGGGAGGCGACTTCTTCGACGAAGCGGAAGTTGTGGTCCTGGACTTCGGGGCGGAGGTAATCGAGGGCGCGGTCGCGCTGTTCGCCGCGGTAGGGGACGCGGCGGAGTTCGGGGTGGGACTTCCAGAATTCGCTGTGGAGGTAGTGGCGTTCGTCGTCGACGTTGTGGAGGTCGTTCATGCGGACGGAGACCCAGGCACCGATGCGGTGGCGGCGGGCGCGTTCGAGCCAGAGGCGGTAGGGATCGATGCCGTCCTGGTAGAGTTGCCAGGCGAGGTGGACCCAGGCGCGGGCGAATTTCGCTTCCTGGGGCGAAACGGAGGCGAAGAGGGGTTGATTGTCGGGACCGTTGGGGTCGTAGCCGTCGAAGAAGGAGGTGCGGGTTTTCGACGGGAAGCCGGCGCGCATGGCGTTGACGTTGAGGAAGATGTCGCCGACCTGGGTATTGGCGTACTGGTCGATGAAGGCGGCGACTTCGGCGGCGGTGAGGCGGCGGGGGGCTCGGCTGGCGAAGAAGTGGTTGGAGTCCTCGTTGAGGATGAGAGCGCGGCGGGGCGCGGGTGGCGCGGCGGCGGCGGAGAGGGTCGCGAGAAAGACTCTACGGTCCATAGGGGAAATAGTAAACTGAAA
>CAYMTH010000363.1:2423-5778 GCA_964393235.1 uncultured Solibacteraceae bacterium
CGTCCCGCCCGGGAGGCGAAATAGTGGTTGGAATCCTCATTGAGCGAAAGGCCTCCGCGCCGGGACGGAACAGCCGCCACGGCGCAACCGGCGGTCGCGAGAAAAACTCTACGGTCCATAGGGGAAATAGTAAACTGAAAGACAGTGGATCTCGAAAAGACGCTGCTGAGAAAAGTTGGCCAGGCGATTGAGCGTTTCGACATGATCCGGGACGGGGACCGCGTGGCGGTCGGCCTTTCCGGGGGAAAAGATTCGGTCACGTTGCTGGAGGCGTTGCTTTTGTTGCAAAAGCGGGCGCCGATCGATTTCCAGGTTTGCGCGTTCACGGTGGAGCAGGGGAAGTTTCTGTCGCCGATCGCGCCGTTCGGGGATTATTTGAAGGAGCGCGGCGTGGAGTGGCTCTACGTGCGCGACGAACCGAGTTTCCGGTTGCTGGAAGAGCAACCCGATCACGGCTGCGACATGTGCAGCCGGTTCCGGCGGCGGGCGGTGTACGACATCGCCAAGCAGATGGGCGCGAACGTGATCGCGCTGGGGCATACGGCCGACGACTTCTGCGAATCGCTGCTGCGGAACGCGATGTACACGGGGCGACTGAGCGCGCTTCCGGCGGTGACCTGGTCGGCGAAGAAGGATTTTCGGCTGATCCGACCGCTCGTATTTGTAACCGAGGAGATCACGCGGAATTACGCGGGCGCGCTTGCGGCGCCGGTGATTCCTTGCGGATGCTCGCAAAAGACGGGCACCGTGCGGCGGACACTCCGCGACATATTTGGTGAATTAGAGAAGGAGCATCCCTACCTGAAAGAGAACCTGCTGTCGGCGATGGGAAATATCGATCCGGAACGTCTCTTGGATCCGCGATATTTGCCGGCCGACGCCGGTGGCCGGGCGGCAGCGCCCGGGCCGTCGGGGGCTGAACTGTTTCCGGTTGTCATGGAGTTGTAACCAAGTTCAGGTTGCGACTTGTAAAATGGCTCTGCGAAACTGAGTGAAGCCGACAGTGTGGGACTATCGATACCCAGGTTGTGAGATCGAGGGAACATGAGAATTCTGCCCCGCGAAGAGAAATTCTTCGAACTGTTGAATACCCAGACGCGGCTATTGAATGAAGCCGCGGCTGTTTTGCTGGATGGCGTGCAGACCGGCAATTCGCATTTGAAACTGATCGAGCCGCGCATTCAGCAATACGAGCACGAGTGCGACGAGATTCTGCACGAAGTGTTCAAGCGTTTGAACCAGACGTTCATCACGCCTCTCGATCCGGAAGATATCCAGCGGCTGTGCAGCCATCTGGACGACATCATGGACGGGATGGAAGAAGCATCGCACTGCATCGTCTCCTATAAGATCGATCCGATTCCGCAGCCTATCGTGGACATCTGCAAGTTTCTGGTGCAGACGGTGGCCGAGGTGAAGTCGGCGGTAGCGGTCCTCGACAAGAACCGGGAGATCGTGGAGCACTGCATCGAGATCAACCGGTTGGAAGACCAGGTGGACAAGATCGTGCGGCAGGCGGTGGTGGACCTTTACGAAGACGAGTCCAATCCGATTCTGGTGATCAAACTGAAAGAAATCTATGATGTTCTGGAGTGGACTGTCGACTCGTGCGAAGATGTGTCCGACGTTCTCCAGAACGTCGTCGTGAAGAACAGCTAAGCGCGCCCCTGCATGGATTCGACATTCCTACTTGTTGCCCTGATCATCGCCGTCGCGCTGGCCTTTGACTACATCAACGGCTTTCACGACGCGGCGAACTCGATTGCAACCGTGGTGGCGACGCGGGTATTGAGCCCGGCGCACGCGGTGGTATGGGCGGGCTTCTGGAACCTTTGCGCGGTGTTCTTCCTCGACACGGGCGTGGCGTCGACGGTTGGCAAAGGCATGGTGGACCTGAAGGTGGTGACTCCGTACGTCATTCTGGCGGGACTGCTGGGCGCGATCACGTGGAACCTTTTGACGTGGTGGTGGGGATTGCCGTCGTCGTCGAGCCATGCGCTGCTGGGCGGATACGGCGGGGCGGCGATGGCGAAGGTGGCGCTGACGGTAGGGGTCGCGCACGCGTTTGACGCGCTGGTGCTGAGCGGGTGGGCGAAGATGATCGCCTACATTGTGATCGCGCCGGTGCTGGGCATGACGCTGGCGTACCTGCTGATGGTGGCGGTGCACTGGATGTTCCGGCGGACGATGCCGAACAAGGTGGACCGCTGGTTCCGGTGGCTGCAGCTGGCTTCGTCGGCGATTTTCAGCTTTTCACACGGCGCCAACGACGCGCAGAAGACGATGGGCATCATCACGAGCGTGCTGGTGACGGCGGGTCACCTGCAGACCTTCGAAGTGCCGAAGGCGGTGATCTGGGCGGCCTATATCGCGATTGCGGCCGGCACGATGAGCGGCGGCTGGCGGATCGTGCGTACGATGGGCGCGCGGCTGACGCGGTTGAAGCCGCGGGGCGGGTTCTGCGCGGAAACGGCGGCGGCGCTTTCGATTCTTTTCCCGACCTATCTGCACATGCCGGTTTCCACGACGCACGTCATCGCGGGCTCGATCGCGGGCGTGGGTTCGATCCACCGATTGAAGGCCGTCCGGTGGGGTCTGGCGACCAATATCGTCTGGGCGTGGATCCTGACGATTCCGGCTTCGGCGGGCGTAGGCGCGCTTTGCATGCTGCTGATCAAGCTGCTGGCCGGCAAAGACTAAAATTTCTTTTCAATTTCCCCAAACGAAACGCGCGGGATCAACGTATTACCCATCAAGATGGGTAAACTACTTTTCGTACGCGCGTTTTTGCTTTTGACGGCGATGTTCATCGTGGCGCCGGAGCCGTTACGGGAGGCGCCCGGGAAACTGGGCAAACCGGCGGCCGGATTTACGACAGGATCTTTTTGACAACATTGCCGTGGACATCGGTCAGGCGGTAGTGGCGGCCCTGGAACTTGAAGGTGAGCCGGGTGTGATCGATGCCGAGGCAGTGGAGGATGGTGGCGTGGAGGTCGTGGACGTGGACCGGGTCTTCGGTGATGTTGTAGCTGAAGTCGTCGGTGGCGCCGAGGCTGGAGCCGGGTTTGACGCCGCCGCCGGCGAGCCACATGGTGAAGCAGCGCGGGTGATGGTCGCGGCCGTATTCGGTGGGCGTTAGCGGGCCCTGGCAGTAGACGGTGCGGCCGAATTCCCCGCCCCAGACGACGAGCGTATCGTCGAGCATGCCGCGTTCGGCGAGGTCCTGGATGAGGGCGGCGGCGGGCTGGTCCGTGGCGGCGCACTGGTTGGGAAGCGCGGTGGGCAGGCTGCGGTGCTGGTCCCAGCCGCGGTGGAAGAGTTGAACGAAGCGGACGCCGCGCTCGGCCATGCGACG
>CAYMTH010000364.1:0-5766 GCA_964393235.1 uncultured Solibacteraceae bacterium
GCCGCACCATGATGAACGGCATCGGCGGTTCGGGCGACTTCACGCGCAACGCCTACATCTCGATCTTCTCCTGCCCCTCGACCGCAAAGGGCGGCAAGATCAGCGCCATCGTCCCGCTCTGCAGCCACATGGACCACTCCGAGCACTCCGTGCAGATCATCGTCACCGAGCACGGCGTGGCCGACCTGCGCGGCAAGGACCCGCACGAGCGCGCGGAAATGATCATCAGCCGGTGCGCCCACCCCGACTTCCGCGATCAGCTCCGCGCCTATACCCGCATGACCAAGGAGGGCCACGAAACCATGTCGATGTCGCTCGCCTTCGCCATGCACCGCGCGTTCCTGCGGCACGGCGACATGCGCAACATCGACTGGGAGGAGTTCCGGTAACGTCCGGTTAGAACGTCATCCGGAACTCTAGGAAGATCACCCGCGGCGCGTTGTTCTGCGCCGGCGCGAGCTGTCCGAAGTTCGCGCTGGTCACGTTGGGCGCGCCGCCGTTCAACTGCGTGAAGTAGGGCCGGTTGAAGGCGTTGATCGCGTCGGCGCGCACCTGCGTCTTCAGCCGCTCGAAGATCACGAAGTCCTTCGAGAGCGAGAAGTCGTAGTTGGCCACGCCCATGAACCGCACATCGGGGAACCGCGTGGGGAAGTTCCGCAGGGTGAACGGCGCGGGGCCGGCCACGCGCGGGAACAGCGACGTGTCGAACCAGCGCGTCAGCGACCGCTGCCCGGCGGGCAGTTCCGCGCTGCGCGCCTCGATCGGCGCCGCGTTCGGGAAGTCGATCGGGAACCCACCCTGCAGCGTCGCGTTCCAGCCCAGCCGCCAGTTGCCGAGCAGCGCGTTGGCCACCGGGTGCACCTGGTTCAGAAACCGCCTGTTGCGGCCGACGGGGAGTTCGTAGGTGCCCAGCACAGCCAGCTTCTTCGAAACGTCGAAGATCGTCAGCCGACGCTCCAGCACCGGCGAGAGGATGTTCCCCGCGCGCAGGTCCTGCTGGTTCAGCGGCAGCAGTTGCTCCAGCGTCTTGCCCGCGAAGTAGTTCGCCTGCAGGTTCAACCCGTTGGACCAGCGCTTGCGGACGGAAATCTGCAGCGAGTGATAGTCGTTGCGGCCCACCGGGATGTTGGTCGTCGTGACGCCCGAGAAGTGCGGGAAATCGACCAGCAGCGACTGCCGGGGAATCGTGGCGCCGTTCAGCGCCGCGTTGTTCGGCAGCAGGCCGGCCATCGGGTTCGTGACGCGTTCGGAGTAGTAGGTGGCGGCCTTGCCGAGTTCGGAGGTCGGGATCGAGTTCAACTGTCCGCTCACCGGCAGGCCCGTCGTGAAGTTGCCGACGTAGGAGACGTCGGCGAAAACGCCGAGCGGAAGTTCGTGCTGGAAGCCGAAGGAGACCTGCTTCGAGATCGGCAGCGGCCGGTCGTAGAAGCCGGCGTTGATACCGAGCCCGAGGTCGGTGGCGAGGCCGAGCGACGCGCCCACCGGCTTCAGGATGCCGTTCGGGAACGGGTTCGACATCGACGCCGTCGGCGTCAGGCCGTCGGCCGTCGTGATCATCGGCGTGGTGCGGCTGAAGCCCGTCGACCCGCCCAGCGCCCACTGCCCCAGCGTGTACGTGCCGAAGCCGCCGCGCAGCACGGTCTTCGCGTTCAGCGAGTACGCCGCCCCGATCCGCGGCTGGAAGTTGTTCCGGTCCGGCGCGAAGGCGAAGCGCGAATCGCCGCTGCCACCGGCAAACAGCAGCCCACCCTTCAGCGCGCGGCACGCCGGGCAGTTCTCGATGCCCGGGCGCCCGGCCACCTGCGACGCGATCGGGCTCGCCTGGTCGAGCGCGAACCCTGCCGTCATCTGGTTGTAGCGTTCCATCACGGGCGATTCATAGTCCCAACGCAGACCGAGGTTTAGCGTCAGCTTCCGCGTCACCTTCCAGTCGTCCTGGAAGAAGAACGAGTAGTATTTCGCGCGGTAGGCCGGCGTGATCGGCAGCGTCAGCGAGCCGGTGGTCGGGTAGCCCAGCAGCGCCGAGGCGATCTCATTGCCCGACAGCGCGTCGGCGCGGTTCGGGTCCGTCTGCGTCCACAGCTTCGTGAACGCGAACGCGCCGCCCGCCGGTCCGAAGTTCAGGTTGGTGGTCCGGAAGTCGCGCAGTTCCACGCCGAACTTGGTGACGTGCGTACCGATCACTTTCCCGCCCGAAGCGGCCAGCGTGTACGTATCGTCGCCCTGCACCGAAGGGCCGGCGCCCTGCGACATATAGGTGCCCATCGTGATGTTCGGATACTGCGGCCGCGAGAACTGCGAGACCAGCGACGCCGGAAAGCCCAGCGTCGTCGGGTCGAAGCTCGTCGTCTGGTCATTGCCGGAAAGGTTCTCGAGACGCGAGAATCCCGCGCGCAGGTTGAACGTCGTCGAGGCATTGATCGTCCGCGTCCAGTCGAGCGTCAGCGTCCGGCCGCGCCGGCCGCGCGGCAGAATCGTCGACGTCTCCGCCGGGCTCCCCGCCGGGTACCGCTGGTCGCAGCAGCGCGTCATGTTCGTCTCGCCGTACCGGCCGAAGAACGCGTTCTTGGCTCCCATGCGGAAGTCCATGCGCCCGGTCCACTGCCACAGCGTGCCCGAGTTCGGCGTCGCCAGGAAGAAATTGTTGATCCGCGCCGGCGTATCGCCCTGCTGCGTCGGGTCGGGGTAGTAACTCACGATCTTCGCGCCCACCGGGTTGATCTGGTTGGCCGGAATCCGGTTGCCCGCGTAGGGCGTGCGAATGAAGGTGCTGCCCGACGGCCGCGTCGTCATCGGGTCGTAGATCGTGATCCGCTGCCCGTTGGCCGCGAAAAGATTCGAGAAATCGCCGGTTTTCATCTCCGGCAGGGGGGTCGTCCACTGCGTCGTGTACAGGCTGTTCGAAGGACTTGCGTCGTAGCTGATCATGTAGAACAGCCGGTTCCGCCCGTCGAACAGCTTCGGAATCCACACCGGACCGTTCGTCTGAAATCCGTAGTTATGGTACGTGTTGTCCGGCCGCTTCACACCGTTCCGGTTGTTCGCCCACGAGTTCGCCCCCAGCCGCTGGTCGAAGTAACGGTCAAACACCGCGCCGTGAAACTGGTTCGTTCCCGACTTCGTCGTCGTCGTGATAATCCCGCCCCCCGTGCGCCCGTACTGCGCGTCGAAAATGTTCGTCAGCACGCGGAACTCCTGCACCGATTCGAGCGCCGGAATCATGATCACCTGCCGGTCGCCCTTCGTCGCCGACGTCCCGTCGATCAGCACGTCCGTGTTCGAGTCTGTCCCGCCCACGCCGCTCGCCGCCCCGTTGATCGCCGTCCGCGAGTTCGCCAGTCCGTCCAGGTTGAACTCGGTACCCTGCGACGTCGACGGCTTATGCACGCCCGGCATCGCGAACGCCAGTTGATACACGTTCCGGCCCGCGTTCGGCACTCCGGCGAGTAACTCGTTATCCACGATGCCGCCGCGTGACGCCGTCTCGGTCTCTAACTGCGACATCTGCGCCGACACCGTCACCTTCTCCGTCATCGCGCCGATCTCCAGCCGCACATCCAGGCCCACGCTCGTGCTGATCTGCAACTCCACTTTCTCGCGCACAAACTGCTTGAACCCCTGCGCCTCCACCGTCACCACATACACGCCGGGGATCAGGAACGACAGCGAATAACGCCCCGCGTCGTTCGACGTCGCCTCCGCCGCCGCGTTCGTCGCCGTGTTCACCGCGCGCACCTTCGCCCCGCCCACCGACGCTCCCGTCGGGTCGGTTACGGTGCCTGTCAAAGTGGACCGGAAGTCCTGCGCCCTAAGGGCGGTCAGTAGGACGAAACAAATGAGGATTCGCATAGGTTTGCCTGAAGTGCGAGAAAGTATACAATTTTTCGGTCCCCCTTCAGGGCTCGGGTATACTACCCGCAACCATGCCCGACGATGTTACGACGCTTCTCGGCCGCTGGGCCGGCGGCGACCGTGCCGCGCTTGACCGGTTGATGCCCCTTGTCTACGAGGAACTCCACCGCATCGCCCACGCCTATTTGCGCCGCGAGCGCCCCGGTCACGCCCTCGAAAGCGCCGCCGTCGTCCATGAGGCCTACCTCCGCCTGATCGACCAGCAGCGGGTCCAGTGGCAAAACCGCACGCACTTCTACGGCGTCGCCGCGCAACTCATGCGCCGCATCCTCGTCGATCACGCCCTCGCCGCTACGCGCGAAAAGCGCGGTGGCGGCGCCGTGACGCTCGCCCTCGACGAGGCCGTGTTCCGCCCCGCTGACCGCGGCCTCGCTGTCATCGCGCTCGACGACGCGCTGCAGAGTCTCGCCCGCCTCGACGCCCGCCAGAGCCAGGTCGTCGAGCTGCGTTTCTTCGGCGGCCTGTCGATCGACGAGGCCGCCGAAGTGCTCGGCATCTCCCGCGCCACCGCGCACCGCGATTGGGTCACCGCGCGCGCCTGGCTCATCCGCGAGATGGGCGCTTAGTTCTCGATCTCGACGACGATCTCCGGATCGTAGGAAAGGTCCAGATAGTCGTGCGCGCCGGCCACCGTGCTCACGTCGATCCGCGCGACGATCGAGAATTCGAACGGCAGTTGCCTGGTCGTTCCGTGCAGTCCAGGGGTGTAGCCCGGCGTAGTGAACACCGGATGCTGGCCCGGGACGTTGATCAGCGTCACCGGGTCCCCCTTCCCAAGCACGCACCGAGCCGTATTCGAGGTGCCGCGTACAAACGGTGACGCGGCGAACGGCGGCGTCTGCTCACTCGCGCGCCCGAACACGATCAGGAACTGAATTCGGTCCGCCGTCAGGTTCAGGCCCTGCGGAATGTTCCGGCATTCGAAGGCGAACCGGACGTCGTCCCCCGCGGCCTCATTCAGGGTCGGCCCGTCGCTGTCCGGGTCGAGCCCGGCGATCGGGGTCCAACTCGCCGGATCGTTCGGCGTCGTCGTGCTTTGCCACTGGCGGTTGTCGGCGCCGCCTTGAAAGAACCCCGCCTGGGCTTCGACACTCGCGAAATTGACGGCAAGATAGAGTCGGTAAGAAGTCGGCATGGTAGTCTCCCTGTTCTCCGGTTAGTTCTCGATCTCGACGACGATCTCCGGATCGACGCTCATTTCGTACACCACGTTGTCCGGCCCCGTAAACCGCAGCGCGAACACAAATTCAAAGGGCAGTTGCTGGCTCGGCGCCAGCGCGGACGGCGTGAAAGCCGGCACCGAGATCACCATGTGCGGGTCGTCCGGCACCTGATACACCGCGGAGCTCAGTTCGATATCGAAAGCGCTCTTCACCCGTCCGCCGGCCGTCGTGAACGGACTCGCTACGACACGGTTCGTCGTGCCCCGCTTCCGGCTGAACGTCATCTGGAACGTGGCGTCGGTGGGGACGTACGGGCGCCGATCCGCTCCCTTCACCCGCAAACCGACCGACATAGTGTCGGACAGCAGCGGCTGTCCCCGCTTCACACGGAAGATCGGGGGCCGCGGCTGCGGCGGATCCGCCGGGCCAGGGCCCACCCACACACGGACGCGGTCGAAAAGCCCCCGGCGCGCGTCCGGGCTCGACAGGTCGGCGGTCAAATACAAGGTTAGATTCGGCATAGCTCTCTCCTTCCGATCGGCCGTTCGATCGTGTCTAAGTTGAGGTTTACCGCGCCGCCGGGTTCGCGAGCGAGGAAAGGAATAACTGGTACCGCTGATCGCCGCGCAGTCCGGCTAACTCCGGCTCGCGCTCGATTTCTCCCGCGGCGTAGCCCGCCTTCGCCGCCGCC
>CAYMTH010000365.1:0-5760 GCA_964393235.1 uncultured Solibacteraceae bacterium
CATCTGCCGGTTGGTGGCGAGCAAGTGGTTCCCGTTGGAGATCGTCGCGGCGGGATTGAAGTACTCGTTCGAGCGCCAGATCAAGTCGTAGCGGTAGAGGGCATTTTTTTGCACGCGGAACGAGCTGAACTGGTACGGATCATTGCCGAGTCCGCGGACGTCGAGCAGGATTTCATCGAAAATCTTGCCTTTACCGTCGCGCGAGTGGGCGCCCAGGGTGCCACCAAGCAGGCGGACGCCGTTGCCGAAGTTAACATCGCTTCGATACTTGCCGAGATTCCCATCAACGGAATGAAACCGGTAGCCGATGTTGTAGGCGCCCCAGTTGTCGCCTCGGGGCGAACCAGCGGGCTCTGGGGTTGGGGCGACGACCGGTTGCGCGGACCCGATAACCATGAAAGCGGTGCCCAGGAGAATCTTCTTGAAGATATTCATCGCAGGAACGTCCTATCGGCGTTGGAACCGTGGATTCGGATGTGGCAGGTCGTACAGTTTCGGTACCGTGGATCGGCCATATTGTGCGATGCCGACTGGCCGGCGACACCGTCGCCCTGACGGCCGAAGTTGCCGGCGCCATTGTGGCATTCAAGGCAAACAGTAAAGATCACGGGGCGTTTCAAGAGCCGGGCGTTCATCGATCCATGAGGAGCATGACAGACCGCACAACCGTCAACGCGGGTAGCGGCGTGTTCGAAAACGAAGGGGCCGCGCTTGTCGACATGGCACTTCAAACAGGGTTGCTCGTTCTGGAGGCCGGCCTCGACCATGTGCGGGCGCCGGGCCATTTTCCACGTTGGCGAATTAGCACCATGGGGATTGTGGCAATCCGAACAGTTCATGAATCCTTCGTCCACCCTGTGTTTGAAAGGCTGCGAGAACTGTGCGCGGACGTCATTGTGGCAGCCGTAGCAGACTTCGGTCTGCCGTTTCGCAAGAAGATGACGGGGGGACTGAGATTGGTGTATCGAATGGCAAGATGTACAACTGACGTCGGCCTGCGTGTGAGCGCTGCGTCGGATATTGGCCCGATTGGCGTCCTTTGCGTGGCACCGCAGGCAGGCGTCCAACACTCCACCCGGAGACAACTCGGAGAACGCGACGATGGTTGTCTTTCCGCCCTTCGCCTCAACGTGGCGGGCACCGGGCCCGTGGCATCCCTCACAACCGGCGTCCTCCGGGCGGCCCTTCCGCGCAACCGCCGTTTTGTTGTGAGGATTCCGGAAGAACTGGAGCGCAACATTCGGATGGCAGGTGCGGCAGGCTGCCGAGCCGATGTAACCAGAGGGGTCGGATGAAGCTGGAGTTTGCGCGTGCGCGCCAATCGCCACTAGCCAGGTGGCCAGAAATAGAGCAGAAAGAATTGGTCGTTGAAGAACCATGAACCGTATTTGCCAATATAAGGGATCAGAAACAGTCAGAATTGTGAAATTTTCCTGTTGTGGGGATGTAAATGCGAAAGGCGGCCGTGACTGACGGCCGGCTCTGGTGCGTGGTGATGTCTGGAAACTAGAAGAGAACGCTGAGCCCAGCGGTCGGCGCAAAGTTGTTCAACCAGCCGTCGCCGCCGCTGCCGCGATTCGGAGCGATCACCTTTTTCGGGAACCGGGTCAGGTTGTCGCGAAATTCGAGGCGAAGCGAGACGCGGTCCGTCAACTGCATCTTCACGCCGACACCGAAGGTGATCAGCGGCGTGACCTCGGCCGTGCGCGTCAGGACCGCAATCTGGCTGAGCGGTTGGAACGCCCGTTCCTGACCGGTACCGCGGAAGACCTTCACACCCGCGCCAGCGATGACAAACGGCCGGACCTTCGCGGACTTTTCGGCGAAGTGGACGTGCACATCGTAATGAACCGCGTGCGAGTCGCCACCAAAAGACGCGCTGGCACCGGAACCATCGAGGGTCAGGTCGTTCCGGAGATAATCGTAACGGATTTCGCCGGAGACCTTGCGGTACATGTGCTGGCCAACCCACATACTGGCCCCATAACCGCTTGCGAAGCCAGCGTCGGCGTTACCGCTTGTCGACGTAAACGTCTTTTTGTCGTAGAAGCTGCCGACGATGCCGCCACCGAGCTCGTAGCGAGGCTCAGCAGCCTGGCCGAAACCCGGCACGCCCACACCAATCGCCAAAGCCAGAATCGAGAGGGGTCGTAGTAAGGGAAGTACTTTCCGCATATCACTCATTACATCGGCAGAAAAACAGTACAGCTTTACACCTAAAGTCGAAAAAGAAAATGCCGTGGAGCTTGCTCCACGGCATTCCTTCAAGCCATCGACTTCGGCGATGGCTCCTCGCAACACTACTCAACCACGCGAACCGGCACCGAGGTGGCTTGCCCGCCTTGGCGAACCGTCAACGGGATGTCGAATCCCGTGGGAACGTTGCGCGGAACACGAACATTCACCTGGTAGACGCCAACCTGCCCCGGGGCCAAGCCGGCAAACTCAACGCTGAGACCAACTGCGCCAAGACTGACTGTCGGAGCAATCACCGGAGCAGGTGTTGGACTGGCGCCGGCCGGGAATCCGGCTTCGACGGCGGGGGTCGTGTTGCCCATTCCGTTCAGGTAGAGAATCACCACGTCGCCAAAGTGAATGGGATTCGAAACAGTCACCACGTCGTTGTTGCGCGCACGGATAACCGTCGGAAGTTGACTTTCCACGCCATTACTTGCCGACCGCAAGATGCTCGGCGCTGCGGGAAGAATGGTCAAGTTGAAGTTATCACTGACACCGCCGGGGGTCCGGAGAATCATGGTGACGTTACCGTCGACCTGGTATGGCAACTGGGCGTTGATCTGCTCGCCGGACGCGAACAGCATCGGTACGGGGACCCCGTTCACGGTCAAGCAGCTTTCCCCGAGGGCTGTCGGCAATGGCGTGGTGGAACTTGCTTGATTCACCGGACTGAGATTTCTGCCCAGAAGAGAGATCAGGCTGCCCGGCGCGAGGCTCTGTGAAAAATCCGCCGCATTGACAATCCGGTCGATGCGGGGTGGCGCCACCGAGGCGTCGTAGTTCCAGGGAAGCACGGTGAACCCGCTTGTCGTCAGGCTGACGATTGCCTGCCGGCCATAGAGCGGCGCCAGTGTGCGGGTAAAGGGGCGAGACATATCGGAAAGAAGCGGCGCCTCAGCCATCCGAGTTGAACGGATAGCCGAACTGGAGGAGGTGTCCACGCGCTGAATATTGCCGGGGCTCTGCGCATTCAAGGCAGTGGTCCGGAATCCGCCCTGATCCAGAAACGCAAACCCGGAAACCGCGCCGCTCGATGTCTCAAACTGACGAACCGGCACGAGCGAGGCGTTCAGGAGCAAGTTTCCAACCACAAACTGATCGAAGTTGGACGCCGCATAAGCACCGCTCAACCCGCTCGCCTCCTTGCGGGAAACCGTAAACGTGTCAACGTTCGCGTTGTAGAGCATCAGTGTGCCATCCGCCTGTGCGACAAGAATGGAAGAACCATTCGCGTTCGCGACAAGGGTTGTCGAAAGGCCGATTTCGTTTTTGTAAATTCCCAGCGTTGGCAAGGGCGAAGCGCTGCGGGAGGCCAGATCGACTCTATCAATGGTGTGGATTGGGCCTGCGACTCGGGCCGCGACGAGCGTCGCCCTTCCCGAACTGGCCACGGACCGCGGATAGTGCCCGAAGGGCATCCGAATCGGAGCCACGGGCTGAAGCGTCTCCAAATCGAACACGCTGATGATCTGCGAGTTGTCGTGCCCCACCAGCAGCAATCGCCGGTCGAAGCTGATCGCTAACTGCGTCGGAGTGTTGCCCGTCTTGAGCGTGGCGATCTGCGCGTAGCTCGCCCCGTCGAAAACCAGGACCTGGTTTTTGTCCTGTCGAATCACAAAGAACCGGTCCTTCGTCGGATCCGCCAGCAAATCGACGAGTCGCCCCGGAACGTTCACAAACATTCCGCGCTGATCCGGTTCCTTATTGTTGATCAACACCCGGATGGAACTCGGGACATTGACGGCATCCGCGGACACGATGTCAATCATGCCGGAAGTGGTGCCTTTGGAATTCTGAAATACCGTAGGATCGACCCGGACTGTGATCGTGGCCGGCGTGACTCCGGAGGCCGGACTCACGGTGACGCCGGCCAACTGCGAACGCAACTGGAATGCCGTGCGGTTCCCGCCAGGGTCGAGAATGGTCATCTGCTGCGTACTCACCTGCCGGTCACAGAAGTTGCCTCGGAATGACAGATCTTCAGCCGACGACACAACTCTGGGGAGCGAAGCCGGTTCGCCCACCGGAATGATCGTCACGCCACTCTCCGAGACCGAGTACATAGTCAACCCCGCGGAGTCCAGAACGCTTCGGCCCGAGAGATTTTCAGGGAGCTTCCAGCGTTCAATGACAGTAAGATTTTCGGGATCCAGCACCTGCAGTTCCGGCGCGGCATTCAGAACGGACCCCGCCTTCGTCATCTGTGCATAGACCAGATTCCGGCGATCGTCGAACACATGCGAGCCGATGTTGAGGACACCCGCCGGATCCGGAAACTGTGCGACCACGGACCCCTGCAAATCACCCAAGGCCCAGCCAGCTAAATGCAGCGAGCCGTCGCGGTTGACGCTAATGACGCGCGGCCCGAGGGGCGGAGTGGAGGTCGCCTGGAACGCACTCAGCCGCCGGGCATCGACGTCGTAGCGGAACTCAATCGTCAGGTTGTCCGCCGCGCCCCCAGCAAGCAGTCCGAAAATGCGCATCCCATCTCCGGACACGGCCATCGAACTGGAAACGATGCTTGCCGGCACGTTACCCGGAGTAACCGGAAGCGTCTTCGACGTCACCCCCGCTATGGTGTCCAGCGTCTGAGTAGAACCTGTCGCCGGATCCAGCAGCAAGAACTCGGATGTCGTCACCACCAAAGCGCGCCCGTCGATGCCGAACGCGGCGCCGAGCGGCGGAGCCCCCATCGCAAACGTCTGCCGGCCATTCGAAATCAAGTCGAGAATCGTGAGCGCGTTCGTCGGAGTATTCGGGGATTGAAAGTTCCCGTAATGGGTAACGATCAAGAATCGGCCGTCCGGCGAAAGCGCCAGTGAAGAGGGATTCGCAGCGACGTTGATCGAGGTTTGAATTCGCCCTTCCCCGAGCGACATCACCTCGATTCGATTCGCAGTGAAGTTAGCGACGTACAGCACTTTTCGCGCCTCGTCCATCGCGATGTCCGCTGCGTGCCCTCCAATCGCCACGACCTTTCCCACGGTTCCCGCCCAGACCGGCATCATGCAGATCCACAGCAGGCCGCCCACGCGAAGCATGGTCCTTTTAAAGTCGACTTTTGCTGACATAACTATTCGCTTCCTTACGAAATTTTCCTGACGCCCAACGCGTGTTCCAGTCCCTAACTCCCGGCCGGATGAAGACGTTGCGATCTCTCGCCGTCCGATGACTCCGCGATTACGGCTACAACCTGTTGTGCCGCGTCCGAGTCAGTTTCGACAAAACCGGACGCTTCTTGCCCTTCACTACTCTTCTTCGGTGTTCCGGCGCCGGAGCACGATGATGCCCAGAAAAACCGCCGCCAGAGCGGCGCACACGATGCGAACCATGTTCGAGTCCATATTTTCCTCTCTCTTTGTCACTTCACTGACCGGCGCTGGCCGGGCTGGTTGATACTACGTACGCGACGTCCGCTAGATGGAGTTAACCATCGGAAGCAGTTCCCGCACGATCTTCACCGCCATGGGTCCGACGGTGACGACAAAAAGCGATGGCATGATGCAGAAGAAGATCGGAAAG
>CAYMTH010000366.1:0-5755 GCA_964393235.1 uncultured Solibacteraceae bacterium
GGCAAGCGGACCCTCATCCGCCGCGCGACCTTCGATCTCCACGGCCTTCCTCCCACACCGGAAGAAATCGACGCCTTCCTCGAAGACGATTCCCCGAACGCCTACGCCTCGCTTATCGACCGCCTTCTCGCCAGCCCCCGCTACGGCGAACGCTGGGGCCGCCGCTGGCTCGACGTCGTCCGCTACGCCGAAACCGGTGGCTACGAAACCGACGTCTCCTTCACCAACGCCTGGCGCTACCGCGACTACGTCATCGAGTCTTTCAACGCCGACAAGCCCTTCGACGTCTTCATCAAGGAACAGGTCGCCGCCGATGAAATCTGGCCCGGCGACCTCGAACGCGACGGCGGCTACTTCATCCCCAAGGAAAAGCTCGACCGCCTTCACCGTTGGATCGGCACCGGCCTGTTCGCCGTAGGCCCCGTCAACTACGAGTTCGCTCTCTCCGGCGATCAGTTCCGCGTCGAATGGCAGGCCGACGCCGTCGAAACCACCGGCGCGGCCTTCCTCGGCCTTACTCTCGGCTGCGCCCGTTGCCACGACCACAAATTCGATCCCATTCCGCAGCGCGACTACTATCGCTTTGCCGCCCTCTTCGCCGGCTCCGAGGACCGCGAAATCCCCATCGTCGGCCGCTACGGCATCTTCGACTACACCCGCTTTTTCCCCCGCCAGCAAAAGGCCGACGAGATCAAGGCCCGCATCCAGCGCCAGGACAAAGCCCGCGCCGGCCGCCCGCTCACCGCCGCCGAGCGCGACCAGCGCGAGTCCGACCTCCGCGCCCTCGGCGAAGCCTACCTCCGCGCTCCCGCCCGCATCCAGACCGCCACCATCCTCGCCCATACCGATCCCGTTCCCGACACCCACATCCTCACCCGCGGCGAGTTCAACCAGAAGGGTGAGAAGGTCCAACCCGGCACCCTCTCCGCCCTCGGCTCGGGCCCGGCCATCGTCGAGCCATCCTCCGGCCCCTTCGTGCCCCAGCGGCGGAAGGCCCTCGCCGAATGGCTCGCCTGGCAGGGCCATTTCGGCCGCGGCCTCGTCGCCACTCCCAACGACTTCGGCCGCCAGGGCGACCCTCCCTCCCACCCCGAACTCCTCGACTGGCTCGCCGCGAAGTTCATCGACGAAAAATGGTCCATCAAGGCCATGCACCGCCTCATCCTCCTCAGTGACGCCTATCAGCGCGAGTCATCCCCCCACCCCGCCAACTCCGCCATCGACGCCGCAAATACGTTCCTCTGGCGCCAGAACCGCCGCCGCCTCGAAGCCGAAGAGATCCGCGACGCCGTCCTCCTCGTCTCCGGCCAGCTCAACACCAAAATGGGCGGTCCGCCCGTCGTACTCCCGCTCAGCAAGGAGGAGTTCCTCGGCATCCGCGAACCCGAACTCTGGCCCATCACCCAGGACCCCGCCGAACACACCCGCCGCGGCGTCTATCTCTACGTCAAGCGGTCCTTTAAGGTCCCGATGCTCGAAACCTTCGATGCGCCCGACCCCGCCGCTTCCTGCGCCCGCCGCGAATCTTCGACCGTCGCCCCGCAGGCCCTGGCCATGTTGAACGGCGACTTCACCCGCACCTTCGCCGCCCGTCTCGCCGAACGGGACCGCACCCCCGACGCCCTCTTCCGCCGCGCCCTCGGCCGCCCGCCCAGCCCCGCCGAAGCCGCCAAAGCCGCCGCATTCCTCCAACGCAACTCGCCCGCCGATCTCGCGCTCCTCATCCTCAACCTCAACGAGTTCCTCTATGTCGATTGACGCCTCCCGCCGCCAGTTCCTTACCCGCGCCGGAATGGGTTTCGGCGCCCTCGCCGCCCGCGCCCTTCTCCATGCCCAGCAGGCGAAGGGGGCCACCGCCAAATCCGTCATCAGCCTCTTCATGCATGGCGGCCCCAGCCACCTCGACACCTTTGACCCCAAGCCGCTCCTCAACAAACTGAACGGCCAGCTGGTCCCCGACTCCTTCGGCGACGTCCGCCTCCAGTTCTCCACCTTCAAGGAACGCCCCATCCTCGGCTCCTCCCGCCGGTTCACCCGTCACGGCCAGTCCGGCCTAGTCATCTCCGACCTCTTTCCCCACACCGCCCGCCACGCCGACAAGCTCGCCGTCATCCGTTCCATGAACCACGACGGCTTCACCCACACCGCCGCTCTCAACTGGCTCAACAACGGCTGGCCCCGCCTCGGCCGCCCCTCCGTCGGCTCCTGGGTTGTCTACGGCCTCGGCAGCAACGCGAAGAACCTTCCCGCCTTCGTCGTCATGCTCGAGGGCGGTATCAAGTCCGGCCCGCCCGTCTACAGCTCCGGCTTCCTGCCCGCCACCTTTCAGGCCACCACCCTCCGCTCCGCCGGCTCCCCCATCCTCTACGCCAACCGTCCCGACGGCGTCACCGAACAGGCCCAGCGCGATCTTCTCGACAACCTCAAGTGGTTTAACCAAAACCATCTCCAGCCGCGCGCCGACGACACTGACCTCGCCGCCCGCATCAACGCCTACGAACTCGCTTTCCAAATGCAGATGGCCGTGCCCGAACTCGCCGATCTCTCCCGCGAAACCGACGCCACCAAATCCCTCTACGGCATCGACGACCCCGTCACCCGTGACTTCGGCACCCGCTGCCTGCTCGCCCGCCGCCTCGTCGAGCGCGGTGTCCGTTTCGTCCAGCTCTGGTCCGGCACCTCCACCGGCGAAGGCGATTGGGACGGCCACAAAGCCTGCGAGAAAAACCACGAAAAACAGGCCGCCAAGACCGACAAACCCGTCGCCGCGTTACTCGAAGACCTGCACCGCCGCGGCCTCCTCGATGAGACCCTCGTCATCTGGGGCGGCGAGTTCGGCCGCACGCCGACCTCGGACGGAAACGCCAACGGCGGCGGCGACAACTTCGGCCGCGACCACAATCCCTATGGCTTCTCGCTCTGGATGGCCGGCGGCGGCGTCCGCGGCGGTCAGACCATCGGCGCCACCGACGAAATCGGGCTCCGCGCCGTCCAGGACCCCGTCCACGTCCACGACCTCCACGCAACCATCCTCGCCCTCCTCGGTCTCGACCACGAAAAGCTTACCTACCCCTTCCAAGGCCGCGACTTCCGCCTCACCGACGTTCACGGTTCCACGGCGCTGGCCGCCCGCCTGCGCCGCGGCTGACCGGCACTCTCACTCCCCCACCAACTCGTACCACGGCGCCCCGGTCCCGATCGCGAACTCGAACCCGTCCTCCCCTCGCGTCACCGCCACCTCGCCCATCCGCCGTCCCGCCCCGTCCAGCGCATAAACCGTCAACGCCGTCCGCTGCGTCCGCAGCCGCACCTTCGCCGGCGCCTCGGCCATCCACGTCGGGGCCGTGCCGCCGTTCAGATCGCCCGACGGCCGCGTCCCCAGGTCCGCTTCCACCGTGAACCAGTCCCGTGTCCCCGGATAGTTCACCATCCTCTGCGGCGCGGCCGGCTGCGCCCCGTTCCGGCTCCGCAGCACATGCCCCGGATTGGTCAGCAGCATCCGTCCGCTCTCCTGCACCGGCAGCCCGTCCAGCGCCGTCAACAACACCGCCCGGAACCCCTCCGCCTCCACGTCCAGATACCCCGCCGTCCGCTTCCCGCTGAGCTCTCCGATCACCCCCGCCGCCGCCGGCGCCGCGATCGCGAACACCCGCCCGTCGTACTGCAACTCTCCGCCCTCGGCCACATACGGCGCCGCCGGCCGTTCCAGCAGCGCCTCCGGCGTCCCCGCCTCCGGATTCGGCTCGATCGCGAAACGGTACAAGAACGCGTTCTCCGGCCGTATGCCGTAGGTCTCCGTCAGGAAGGCCGCAAACGCGCGGTTCCGGTTCTCCCGCGTGTACCGCAGCCGGTCGTCGTAGCCCACCGGAATCTTGAACAGTGACGGCCCCGCGGCCACCGCCTCGGTCCGGAACAGGAACGCCGCCTGCCCGAACGACCCCCACTTCGCCCAGTCCCCGTTCAGGTTGAACCCGTTCGGCACCCCCGCGTCCCACCCCCGCCCGTGCGAATAGGCGAAGTGCATCAGCCCGTCCCAATCCTGAAACGCCGCGAACGCCCCCATCACCGGCAGCATCTCCTGCCCCCGCCGGTTTGGCCAGTTCTGATTGAATTCGCTCACCGTGAACGGCTTCCCCGCCGGCCGCGCCGACGCCATCGCCACCAGATTCGTCAGCCCGCTCTCCAGGTGTGAACTGTCCCGGATCCGCCAGTCCCGTCCATCCCACTGCACGTTCGGGAAATTGTAGTGGTCCACATAGAAGTGGTAGTCGTTATAGTCCAGCGCCGCCTGCGTGTCGATCGTCATCAGCCCGCCAAAGTCCATCTGCGTGCCCGCCACCGGCACCCGCCCCGCCGTGGCCTCCCGAACGGTCGCCAGCAGCGCCTCGTTGTAGGCCTTGTCCAGCGCCGCGAGAAACTCGATGAAATCCCGCCGCCGCGCCTCGTGCGACCCCTCCGTCCCCGGCACCGCCACGTTGCCCGCCTCCAGCGTCTCGCCCTCGCCCAACCCCCGCCGCCCCCGCCGGATCAACCGCGCGGTCCGCAACTCCACCGCCACCGTCGACCCGCTCAGCTGCACCCCCATCCGCCCGATTCCATCCATCCCGAACCCCGCCGTGTGCGTCATCGTGAACTTCTGCCACGCCGTCGTCAACGCCGCCGACCGGTTCACCTGCTGCCGCCACGGCGACACGTCCTGCTTCACGTCCCACGACACCGTCACCGGCCGCTCCGCCCGCATCTCGATCTCGGCCAGGTACGAATCCCCCGCCGTCACCGAAAATCCCACCTGCTTCGCGATCACCTCCGTGTCGTTCCGCGTTAGGTTCAACCGCGCCACGCCCTCTTCCGACACCGCGATCGCCCCCGCCGTATTCGCGTGCAGCTCCAGCCGCCACTGCCCCGGCAGTATCGATTCCCCGTCGGCCTCCGACACCCCCCACGCCTCCCGCAGCCGCTCGGTCGTCTCGTACCGCGCCCGCAGAAACCCGTTCCACTGCCGCCGCATCTCGGCCAGATACTCGCCCCCCACCAGCGTTCCCAGCTGATTCGTCTGGTACGAATACAGCAGCGACGATTCGTTGTTGAGCTCCACCATCGCCAGCACCGGGTCCTCCCGCAGCCTGAGCGCGTCGATGACCTTCGCCGCGAACTCCCGTTGCAGCGCCACCATCCGCGGCTCGAAAATGTGCAGCGGCTTCGACTGTGTCGGAATCGTCCCCGCCGGCACGCCGTCCACCCCCGGCCGGAACACATAGCCGACCTTCAGGTTCAGGTTGACGTAAATCCCCTCGGCCTTCAGCGCGTCCAGAAACCCGCGCAGCCGTTCGACCGATAGTGGGTTCAGCGTCGGATACGGCCCGGTGGTCAGCAGCGACGCTCCGTTCGCCGGGTTCTCGTCCGGCTCCGTGTCCATGTGGAGCAGCCGCACCAGGTTCACGCCCAGCCGCCGCAGCCGGTTCGCGAGCCGCGCCGCGTCAGCTGCCTCGGGGAAGTTCGCGCTGAACGCGAGGTTGACGCCGAAGAACCGCACCCGCTTCCCGGCCGCCGTGACGAACCGTCCGTCGGCCGCCGTCACCCGGTCGGCCTCGGTCAGCGGCGCGTTCAGAAAGCTGAAGTCCGGCGCCCCTTCCACCGCGTCCTGCTCCACGCCGAACCGGTAGTACCCGTCCTGCGCGAAAAGGGCAATCCCGAAGACCCACGCCAACGCTTTCATTTCAATCCCCTACTCAAAGCATAGGCAAAGGGGACCGCC
>CAYMTH010000367.1:0-5736 GCA_964393235.1 uncultured Solibacteraceae bacterium
CGACGGGCGAGACGGTGGTGATCGACTACAAGAGCAGCGCGCCGGGCAAGCGCGTCTGGGAAGGCGAGCGGCCGGACAACCTGCAGCTGCCGCTCTACGCGGTGGCTCTGCCGGAGACGCCGGGCGCGATCGTCTTCGCGCAGTTGAAACGGGGCGAGCACAAGTTCGACGGCTATGGGGCCGTGAAGGACATGCTGCCGGGCGTGAAGGTGCCGGAGGCGGGCTGGCCGGCGCAGCTCGACGAGTGGCGCGCGACGGTGACGAGGATCTGGAACGAGTTCAAGGACGGGCGGGCGGATGTGGATCCAAAAGAAGGCGGGAAGCCCTGCGCGAACTGCCATTTGCAGCCGCTATGCCGGATTTACGACACGGGCCTCCCGCCGCAGGAGGAATAGACGCTATTTGCGCCGGTAGGTACTGCTGGCGCCTTTCGCGTCGGTCAGGGTGAGCTCGTCGCCGGCCACTTTGACCTTGAAAGTGGAGACGGTCTTGGTGGTCGGCTTGCGGACGGGAGCACCGCCGCAGGTGCGGGATTCGAAGGTGCCGTCGGAGGGCGTGGTGGTCAACTCATCGCCCTGAATGGAATAGCGGCCGGTGATGTTCATGAAGTACGAGTTCGTGCAGGTGGCGTAGACGAACTGCATGAGGCCGTACTGCTGATAGGTTCCGTCGGGCAGGAACTTGTAGGTCATGTTGTTGCCCGACGGCGGGGCCAATTGGCCGGTCACGGAGTTCTGGCGCTGGATGGTGGAGATGCGGCCGGTGTACCACTCGCCGGTGACATCCGGCTGCGCGGCCAGCGGCAGGGCCAGGAGCAAAAGAGTATAGAGGCGCATACAATCCCAGACGCGAGGCGGGTTTGCAAAAAAGCTCATAGAATGGAAGGTTGATGGCGCAAAAAACCCGGAGCGTGACGACGCGCAGTTTCTTCTCGCCCCGGGGAGTCCTCTCGGAGTGGCATCCCAACTACGAGTTCCGGCCGGGACAGTTGGAGATGGCCGAGGCGGTGGAATCGGCGATCAACGACCGCAAGCACCTGTTGGTGGAGGCGGGCACAGGCACCGGCAAATCGCTGGCGTACCTGGTGCCGGCGATCCTTTCCGGCACGCGCGTGGTGGTGTCGACGGGCACGAAGAATCTGCAGGAGCAGCTGTTCTACAAAGACGTGCCGTTTCTGCAGCAGCACTTCAACAACTCGCTGCGCGTCTGCTACATGAAGGGCCGCGGGAACTATGCGTGCCGGCAGAAGATCTACGACGCGGAGCGGGAGCCGATTCTGGCGGGGCTCGAGGAGATCGCCGATTTTCAGATCATCCGCGAGTGGGAGAAGACCACCGAGACCGGCGACCGGGCCGAGATCAAGACGCTGCCGGAAAGCTCGACAGCGTGGGGGAAGGTGGACGCGCGCGGAGAGCTCTGCACGGGGCAGAAGTGCGCGCAGTTCGAGCGCTGCTTCATCACGGAGATGCAGCGGAAGGCGCTCGAGAGCGACATCATCATCGTCAACCATCACCTGTTTTTCGCCGATCTGGCGGTGAAGGAGAACGATTTCGCGTCGATCATCCCGGAGTACGAAGCGGTGATCTTCGACGAAGCGCATGAACTCGAGGACGTGGCGGGGCAGTACTTCGGGCTGTCGGTGAGCAACCACATGATCGACGACCTGCGGAAGGATATCATCGGGCTGGCGCGGCGGAAGAACCTGGGCACCGCGGAGCTCGACCGCGTGCTGATCGGCCTGCAGGACGCGACCGAGCGCTTCTTCGCCTGCTTCCCGCAGCAGGAGGGACGCACCGGCTTCGCGCGGCGCACGGCGTTCGTCGAGCAGTACCGCGACCTTTACGACGACCTGCTGGCGGCGCTCGAAATGACCGGTGTGCAACTGCAGATGATCCGCGAATCGATCGACGAAGTGGTGCCGTTGTTCGGGCGCGCGCGGACGTTGATCGACAGCCTGAAGCAGTATCTGGAAGGCCAGGCCGAGGAGTTCGTCTACTGGATCGAGCGGCGCGGGCGGGGCGTCTACCTGCAGGCGGTGCCGATCGACCTCTCGCAGTTGCTGACGGAGAAGCTGTTCGACAAGGTGCCGACGACGGTGCTGACGTCGGCGACGCTTTCGGTGGAGGGCGGGTTCGACTACCTGCAGAAGCGGCTCGGCATTCCCTACGCGCGCACGCTCAACGTCGCGAGCCCGTTCGACTACCAGCAGCAGGCGCTGCTCTACGTGCCGCAGCACCTGCCGGACCCGCGCGACGCCAACTTCCCGCGCCGCGCCGCCGAGGAGATCACGCGACTGCTGCAGTTGAGCCGCGGGCGTGCGTTCGTGCTGTGCACCAGCTATCAGTCGATGCGCGCGCTGCACGACAAGGTCGCCTTTGAGATCGACTACCCGGTGCTGCTGCAGGGCACGGGGCCGCGCAACGCGCTGCTCGAGGAGTTCAAAAAGACGCCACACGCGGTGCTGTTCGCCACGTCTTCGTTCTGGCAGGGCGTCGACGTGCAGGGCGACCAGTTGAGCCTGGTGATTATCGACAAGCTACCGTTCGCCGTGCCGACCGACCCGGTAGTGGCCGCGCGCACCGACGCCGTCCGCCGCGCCGGCGGCGAGCCGTTCCGCGAGTATCAGATTCCGCAGGCGGCGATCGCGTTGAAGCAGGGCTTCGGCCGGCTGATCCGCAGCCGCACCGACCGCGGCGTGCTGGCGCTGCTCGACAACCGCATCACCCGCCAGCGCTACGGCCAGATCTTTTTCGACAGCCTGCCCGACTATCAATTCACCACGGAGATCGCCGCGGTGGAAGAGTTCTTCTACCGCCCCTGAAAGCTATGTTTGAAGTCCATGTTACCGCCACGTTTCCGGCGGCCCACGCGCTGCGCAACTACTACGGCAAGACCGAACCGATCCACGGCCACAACTGGCGCGCGAAGATCAGCATCACCGGCCCGCAGGTCGACTCGATGGGCATGCTGATCGATTTCGTGCCGCTGCAAAAGGAAATGGCACGGATCATCGGCCGGCTCGACCACCAGTTCCTAAACGAGGTGCCGCCGTTCGACGAGATCAACCCGTCGGCGGAAAACATCGCCAAGTATCTGTGGGAGGAGTTCAGCGCGTCCGTGCCAGGTATGCAGCCGGAGTTCGCGGTGCGAGTTTCCCGCGTGGAGGTTTGGGAAACCGACAACTGCAGCGCGGTTTACTTGCCGTAGTAGGCGGCGTTCTTGCCGGCGAAGTCGTTCCACTTTTCGGGCAGGTCTTCGATGGCGAAGATGGCCGAAACGGGGCAGACGGGGACGCAGGCGCCACAGTCGATGCATTCCACCGGATCGATGTTCAGGATTTCGACCTCGTCGAACCCGGCTTCATCCTTCTTGGGGTGGATGCAGTCAACCGGGCACGCGTCAACACAAGCGGTATCCTTGGTCCCAATGCAGGGTTCAGCAATTACGTAAGCCATTGAGCCTGTTTTACCACAGCATTCCCGCTTCCCACAATCGACATCGCGGATATACTAGCGGGGATGCGGATTGTCGTTCTCGATGGATACTGTCTGAACCCTGGCGACCTGAGCTGGGATGCGTTGCGCGCAATGGGCGAGGTGACGGTTTACGACCGCACACCGGAGGCGCAAGTAGTGGAGCGAACGGCCGGCGCGACCATCGCCCTGACCAACAAGAGCCCCTTTTCGGCGGCCACGCTGGCCGCGCTGCCGGAGTTGAAGTACATCGGCGTGCTGGCCACCGGATACAACATTGTCGATGTCGCCGCGGCCAGGGAGCGGGGCGTGGTGGTGACCAACGTGCCGACCTACGGCACGCACTCGGTGGGCCAGATGACGATGGCGCTGCTGCTCGAGCTCTGCCACCAGGTGGGCCGGCACAGCGAACTGGTCCGCGCCGGCGAATGGGGCCGGAATCCGGACTGGAGCTTCTGGCGCAGCCCGCAGGTGGAACTCGCCGGCAAGCAGTTCGGCGTGATCGGGTTCGGACGCATCGGGCGGCAGGCAGCCATCGCCGCGGCCGGGCTCGGGATGAAGATCGCCGCCTATGACGCCAAGCCGGGCGCGCCGCTCGAGGGCGTCGATTTTCAGTGGATGGGGCTCGACGAACTGATCGCGACCTCCGACGTGGTCAGCCTGCACTGCCCGCTGTTCCCGGACACGAAGGACCTGATGAACAAGGAACGGATCGCGAAGATGAAGCGGTCCGCGTTCCTGTTGAACACGTCGCGCGGGCCGCTAATCGTCGAACAGGATCTGGCCGACGCGCTCAACGCGGGCGTCATCGCGGGCGCCGGCATCGACGTCGTCCCGGTGGAACCGCCGGTGAACGGCTCGCCGCTGTTCAGCGCCCGGAACTGCATCGTCACGCCGCACATGGCGTGGGCGACGCTCGAAGCCCGGGGCCGGCTGATGGACATCGCGATGAACAACATCCGCGCGTTCCTCGCCGGCGCCCCGGTGAACCAGGTCGGTTAGTTCTTCGCCGGCTCCTTGTATTCGAGCAGGTACTTGCGCCGTTCCTCGACGAAGCGCTTCATGCTCATGTGCTCGCTGCCGCCGAACGGGCCCATCTTCGGGTAGCTCGTGTCTTCGGTGAGCGCCTTCTCGAAGGCCTCGGTGGAATAGAGCTTGCGCGTGTCGCGGCGGACGTCGGCGGCGATCAGCCGCTGATACTCCGTCGCGATCGGGCCCAGCCGGTTCCAATCCAGCCATTTCGTGGTGATCTCGCGCATGTAGCCGAGGTACTTCGCGCGCAGCGCGGGCACGGCGAGCAGTTTATGGAGCAACGCTTTGTTCGGGTCGTCGGCGCCGGCGAAGGGGTCGAGCGTGGCGTTTTCGGGTTCGGGCTTGAATCCGGGCGGGGGTCCGAATCCTCCCGGCGGCGGACCGAAGCCACCGGGGGGAGGGCCGAACCCGGCGGGCGGCGGGCCGCCTTCGGGCCGCGGGCCCCGCGGCCAACGCGGGCCGCGTCCCATCCCCATCCGCTCGGCCGGTTCGATCGTCTCGTTGGCATCGTGAGGGAAGATGTGGAACTTACCCTTCTCGTCGAGATAGATGCTGTAGTCGGAGGCGCGCGCCCAGTAACCGTCGTTGTTAATCAGCGCCTTGTCGAGCGCCAGGAATTTGAGCGTCCCGTCGATGTCGAGAATCGGCGCCAGCGCGGCTTCGAGCTGATCCGCGGGCGTCTGGTTCAGCACCTTCGTCAGGTTGATGAGCGCCGCCCACGCCTTCGGCGTGTCTTTCGACTTGATCTCGTAGATCTTCTTGTACGCGGCCGGGTCGTCGCCAAGATAGGCCAGTCCCGCGCGCCCCATCGGGCTGCCGGGCGTCTTCCAACGCGTGCCCTTCGTCGTCTTCCACCACTCCTTCACCATGTCGGAGTTGTACTGCTGCACGCTCGGGTAGATGCCCCAGAACTCGCCGTTGATCACGACGCGGACGAAGTTCGCCTTCGGCGCGGAAATGTAGTCGCGCGCGACCTGCAGGTAGAGCACGGAGCGCAGCAGCGTCGGGTCGCCGTTCGCGTTCAGCAGGTTCAGCGTCCGGTAGCCGCCCAGCCGCGCGTTTTCGTCCGTGTAGTCGATCGAAATGTTGAGCGACCGCTTCTTCCCCTCCGGCGTCCTCATGAACGACGACGCGCCGCGAAAGTGCACGCCGACGCCTTCGTAGACCTTCCCGTCGACCGTCAGCTTCGCCGGCACTTCACCGTCGGCGTGAGAGAACGCCGCCAGCTCTT
>CAYMTH010000368.1:0-5731 GCA_964393235.1 uncultured Solibacteraceae bacterium
TCGGCCGCCGGCCGCAGCGCGCCGGTATCGAGCGAATAGACCGTAAACCGCCCGCCCATGTCCGCCAACTGCCGCAGCAGCTCCGTCTCATTGGCGTGCAACAGACCGCGCAGCGCCACGCGCACCAGCGCCCCGTCCGGCAGCTTCGCCACGCGCTCCCGCACCGCCGCGATGTCGCCCGGCGCCTGCACCGCCTCATCGACGGTCACCCAATCGAGCACGCCCGTCCGCACCGCTTCCGCCGTCACGCGCCCGCCCTCGATCCGCACCCGCAGCACGTTGCCGCTGTCGCGTTCACCGAACTTCGTCGTCTCGTGGGTGCCGCAGTAGGCCATCCGCACCACGCCGATCTCGTCGGCGTACTCCGTCCGCGAGTGCCAGTGCCCGAGGGCCAGATAATCGACCCCCGCCCGCCGCCAGGCGTCCCGCGCGATCGGATGATGCTCCGTGTCCGCGTCGATCCCCTCCACCGTCCCGTGGCTCATGCCGACGACGGCGCCCTCCGGCCGCGCCAACTCCGCCAGCACCGCCGACGGATCGCGCTTCGAATGCGTCTCGCGCAGCGGCGCCGCCACCAGCGTCCCGCCCGGCACGGCCACCGCGCCGGTCTCCCGGATCACGCGCAGATTGGCGAACTGCGTCCACACCGGATGGTCCCAGACGCTGCCCGGCTGCAGCGGGTCATGGTTGCCCGGCAGCAGAAACACCGGCCCGCGGAACTTCGCGAGAATTTCGCCCGTCCGCTGCACCAGCGCCCCGTCGACGGCGTTGTCCTCGAAGGTGTCGCCGGCGGCCAGCAGGAAATCGGCCTCGAGCGCCACGACGCGCTCGGCCGCCTCCAGCCGCGCCGCGCGCACGCGCGCCCCGGCCGCTCCGGCTCCGGCGGCCTTCATGCCTATCTGCCAGTCGGCGGTGTGAAGAAAGTGCATCGGCTAACGACTATTTTGCCGGATACGTCTTCGTGTGTTTGTTCCTCGAATTGAAAACCGTCATCGCGCCCGACTTCGTCGCGCTGACCTTGATGTAGTTCCCCTCGCCCGTATCGTTCAAATCGGCCAGGAACGCGTTCGCCACGTTGTGCTCCTGCCCGCCGGCGTTGGCGAAGTGCAGCTGCCACAGATCCTCCAGGCCCGGCGAGGATTTGACCACCTTCCACGCCGCCGGCGACCCGCCCTTCCGCGACCCGTTGTTCATGATCGCCACCCGCGGCTTGATCGCGTGCACCAGCTGCTCCGGCCCGCTGATGTCCATCCCGTGATGCGTCGTCACGTAAAGATCCACGGTGCCGAGCTTGTTCGCCGGGCAAACCAGTTCCAGTTCCTTGTTCCACGTCAGATCGCCGAGGTCGAGAAACTTGAAGCCGCCGAAGCTCACCAGCACGCCCAGGCTCCGCGCGTTCTCGCTCGGATCGTCGGCCTTCTTCGTCGCGCTCGCGCACAGCGGATTGGCCTGCCCGGCGCCCGGCAGCGGCTTGTCGATCGCGTTCCCGTCGGCGGTCACCACCAGCACCTCGGCGCCCTTCAGCGGCACCCGGTCGCCCGGCTTCACGCTCATCCGCTGCCCGGTCGAGGCGGCCTTCAGATAGGCCTCCATCAACTGGTCCGCCGCCGCCCCGGTCTCCCGGTTCGGCCCGTGATCGACGAACGTGCCGACCGCCATCTTGCTCAGCAACTGCGTGATCCCGCCCACGTGGTCGCGGTGGTAGTGCGTGATCAACAGATAGTCGATCTTCTTCACCCCCGCCTTCTTCGCCGTGCGGATGATGCGGTCCGCGTCGCGGTCGCCGAACCCGGGCCACCCGGTGTCGATCAGCAGGCTCTGCTTGTCCGGCGTCACCAGCAGCGTCGCCTGCCCGCCTTCCACGTCGATGAAGTAAAGGTCCAGCGTTTTTTCCGCGGCCGGCAACAACGCACCGGCGGCCAGCATCCATAGGGCGAGCGCAATCTGCTTCATGCGGAATCATGCTACTGAACTGGCACGGAACACCGCAAGCTTTGATTGCGTATGCTAAGTCAGGAAGACAACGCCATGCCCTTCTGTAATCTCTGCGGAAACAAGGTCGAACCCACCGCCGCCTTCTGCGCCACCTGCGGCGCGAAGCAGCCCGGCGCGGCCGCGCCGCCCCCGTCCGCTTCGTCCTCCTCTTCGTCCGGCACCGACTTCCTTGACAAAATCACCCCCTCCACCGCCAGCATCCTCTGCTACCTCCCCTTCGCCGGCTGGATCGCCGCACTCATCGTCCTCGCCAGCCGCCGCTTCCAGTCCGACCGCCTCACCCGCTTCCACGCCTTCCAGGGCCTCTACCTCTTCGTCTTCTGGATCCTCATCGACGTCGCCCTCGGCGCCACCTTTGGCTTCGCCGGCTGGGCCGTCCGCCGCGCCGTCACCGGCACCCTCAAACTCTCCGTCCTCGCCGCCTCCGTCTACATGCTCGTCAAGACCTCCCAGGGCGAGTTCATCCGCCTCCCCGTCCTCGGCGATCTCGCCGACCGCTCCATCGCCGAGCAGGACGCCTCCCGCCCCTGATCCCGTAGCCCCGTGTTATAATTATTCACAGCACTGAATATTTAATCATCGGGTAAACTGAAACACGAAATGATCAAAGCGGGCATCGTCGGCTTCCGGGGCTACTCCGGCGCCGAACTCATCCAGATTCTCCAACACCACGGCGGCGCCACCGTCTTCCTCATGGAACACCGCGCCGACGCGGCCGACCGCCCGGCGCCCCGCGGCGCCGCCGGCCCCGCGCGCATCCCCGCCACCCCCGACGCGGCCCGCGAACACGGCCTCGATGTCGTCTTCCTCGCCACCCCGCCGGAAGTCTCCATGGAGCTCGCCCCCGGCTTCCTCGCCGCCGGCGCCAAGGTCATCGACCTCTCCGGCGCCTGCCGCCTCCGCACCGTCGACAACTACACCCGCTGGTACAAGGAGCCCCACACCCAGCCCGAGCTCCTCGCCTCCGCCGTCTACGGCCTCCCCGAGCTCAACCGCGCCCCCATCGCCGGCGCCTCGCTCATTTCCAATCCCGGCTGCTACCCCACCGCCGCCTCGCTCGCCATCGCCCCGCTCGTCGAAGCCGGCGTGGTCGACCGCGCCGCCGGCATCGTCTGCGACGCCAAGTCCGGCGTCTCCGGCGCCGGCCGCAAGCCCAGCCTCAAGACCTCCTTCTGCGAAGTCACCGAGAACTTCTCCGCCTACTCGATCCTCGAGCACCGGCACGTCGCCGAAGTCCTGCTCAACACCGGCATCGAAGAGGCCGACTTCAGCTTCACCGCCCAGTTGATCCCCGCCCACCGCGGCATTCTCGAGACGATCTATTTCCGCGCCCTGGGCGTCGGATCGGCCGCCGCGCTCGTCGACCTTTACGAGAAGCGTTACGCCAACGAGCCCTTCGTCCGCATCTACGACGCCGGCAAGGTGCCCGATCTTCTGAGCGTCGCCCGCACCAACTTCTGCGACATCGGCGTCGCGCTTCACGCCCCCACCGGCCGCGCCGTCGTCGTCGCCGCCATCGACAACCTCGGCAAAGGCGCCGCCGGCCAGGCTGTCCAGAACATGAACATCGCCTTCGGCCTGCCCGAAACGCAGGGGCTCCTATGAAAATTCTGATCAAACTCGGCGGCACGCTGCTCGACGGCGACGCCACCCGCCACGCCATCGCCGCCCAGCTCGCCGCCGCGCAAAAGGCCAACCCGCAGACCGTCGTCGTCCACGGCGGCGGCAAGCAGATGACCCGCTTCCTCGCCGAACGCAACGTCGAATCGAAGTTCGTCGACGGCCTCCGCGTCACCTCCGAAGAGGTGCTCGACGCCGTGCTGAATGTCTCCGCCGGCTCGGTGAACCACCAGGCCGTCTCCACCCTCAGCCCCGCCGGCGCCCCCGCCGTCGGCATCACCTGCAGCGCCGCCCGGCTCGCCGAGGCCGAACAGCTCCGCCCCGAACTCGGCTTCGTCGGCAAGCCCGTCCGGTCCAACCCCGAACTCCTCCACACGCTCATCGGCGGCGGCTTCCTGCCCGTCGTCGCCTGCGTCGCCGGCGACCGCCTGGGCCGCATCTATAACGTCAACGCCGACCAGATGGCCGTCTCCTGCGCCTCCGGCTTCCAGGCCGACCGCCTCCTGTTCCTCACCGACGTCGACGGCGTCAAGGACTCCGGCGGCCAGGTCATCCCCTCCCTCACCCTCGAACAGAGCCGCCTGCTCATCGCCGATGGCATCGCCACCGGCGGCATGCAGGCCAAGCTCAACGCCGCCGGCGACGCTCTCATGGGCGGGGTCGGCGAAGTCGTCATCGCCCCCGGCGCCGCCCCCGACATCGTCGCCCGGCTCCTGGCCGGCGAACCCGTCGGCACCCGGTTCGTCAAAAACTGAACCCCTAACCCCGCCTGAAAGGACCGGAACATGAGCACCCTCGTCTCGCTGCAAGTCCCCCAGCCTCCCTCGACTTTCACCGAAGGCCCGCTCCCGGTCCGCAAGGCCAGCCTCCGCGACGTCCCCCAGTTGATCTCCCTCATCAACAACTTCGCCGCCAAGGGCATCATGCTCCCCCGCACCGAGTTCGAACTCGCCGAGAATATCCGCGACTTCGTCGTCATCGCCCACGGCGACCGCATCGTCGGCGCCTGCGCCCTCCATATCTACTCCCCCACCGCCGCCGAAATCCGCTCCCTCGCCGTCGACCCCGGCTGGCAGGCCCACGGCATCGGCCGCAAACTCGTCGAAGCCCTCGAAGTCGAAGCCCGCGAATTCGGCCTCTCCAGCCTTTTCGCTTTCACGTATGTGGAAGGATTTTTCCGGAAATTAGGGTATGAAACCGTCGAGCGCGGCGAGCTCCCGCTCAAGGCCTGGAAAGACTGCCTGCGCTGCCCCAAATTCCAGGCTTGCGACGAAATCGCAATGCGGAAAATCCTCAACTAGCACCACTCACATGCGGGTATAGGGGACCCTCGTTTGGGGGTATCGGGCGATCCGGGTACCATTCACCAACCCCCTGAAAACGGGAGAGTTCCGATTTTTGTACTACTTTTAGGACAACAAACCTCCGAATTCTTTCCCCACTTCCGCCATGCCGGATACCCGCAAAAAAATCCTGAGAACGCGAGAGAATTTGGCTGCGCTCGGCACACCAATTTGTATAATCATCGCATACCGGTAATTATTACGCCTGTATTTCGGGGTATTACCGGTATCTTGGAGAAGAGAAATGCGTGCTCAGACTGTTGACGTGAAGACCTCCACCGGTCGGATCCTTTGTTGTACGATCTTTCGTCCCGGCGGGAAGAAGCTCCTCGCTAAGGGTCACGTCCTGAGCGACGAAGACGTACGCATTCTCGAAACCGAGGGGATGCAGGAGGTCTGGGTCACCCAGCTCGAAGACGGCGAAATCGGCGAGGACGAAGCTGTCGTCGACATCGCCATGCGCATCGGCTGCGGCTCGGTCGAACTGCGCCCCGCCGCCGGCGGACGCGCCAACCTCTTCGCCACCGAGGACTGCTGCCTCCTCGTCGACGACGAACTCCTTAAGCAGATCAACTGCACCGGCTCGGTCGTCATCGCCACCGGCGCCAATTTCTCCTTCGTCCGCGCCGGCCAGCGCATCGCCACCATTAAGAGCACCCCGTTCGCCGTCTCCTCCGCCGAACTCGACGCCGTCCGCAACATCCTCAGCGATCGCGGCAACATCCTCCAGGCCCGCCCCATCCAGGACCCCCAGGTCGCCATCCTCTACTCCG